>CAMZKI010000121.1 GCA_947311125.1 uncultured Chlorobiota bacterium | reverse complement strand
GCCGCAGGTCTGCTGTTTTTTGCATCATATTTTGTAATTACGGGGAAAGAAAAAAAATACCCAGCTACCGTTAAATACGGACCCGTAATAGCATTATTTGCAATAGTTATAGGCTTGACGGCATTACTGTTAGACCTTAAGCATCCTGCATATTTTTGGCAACTTTATACGACTATAAGATTTGACTCCCCTATGTCTTGGGGTGCTTGGACCCTTATGCTTGTATCAATAATAAATGTTATTTGGATATTTTCATATTTGAAAGAGATTTTCCCGAGACTTAATATTAAAATAAAGTTTGTCAAAAATCTGTTAAAGAAAATAATAACGGAAAAAGACGGTAATAGCGGGTTAAATTGGGAATGGAAATACGAGTTTTTAAAAAAGCTTGAAGACTTCAACATTAAAAACAGAAAAAAATGGGCATGGGTATTAGTAGTTTTTGCCGTCATTCTCGGAGTATATACAGGTATTTTACTTTCGGCGTTTAATGCAAGACCGTTGTGGAACACATCAATACTCGGTCCTTTATTCCTGACATCCGGAATGTCAACCGGAGCAGCAATGCTTATGATTATATCAAAAGATCATTTTGAAAGACTGTCTTACAGTAAAATAGATTTACTTTTGATTATAATAGAGCTGTTTTTTATAACGCATATGTTTATGGGATTTTTGGCAAGTTCGGAAGTTAAAACCGAAGCTGCACATTATTTCTTGGGTGGTGAGTTTACCGTAACTTTTTGGGTTAATGTTATAATAATAGGGCTCATAATACCGGCAATATTGGAAGCGCTGGAATTGCTTAAATTCAGAATTCCCGTCATTGTCCCGGGGCTGATGATTTTATGGGGGGGTATGATGTTCAGGTTTATTATGGTTGATGCAGGTCAAATTATACGATATTTATATTAAAATGTAAAAACTTAAATAAAATGGAAGAAGTTAAAATACAAAATCCGCCTAAAAAGTATATGAACCCGTATTTGGCAGGAGTTCTTCTCGGGATAGTAATCATTTTATCTTTTTACTTTACCCGTGAAGGGCTGGGAGCAAGCGGAGCTTTTAAAAGAGGAGTGGCAAAAGTTGAACAAATTATAATTCCGTCGCATGTAGAAAGCGAAAAATCAGCCTTTTATCATTATGTTAAAAACGGAAAAGACCCTCTTGATAACAGATTAGTATATATGATAATAGGAGTATTTATCGGAGGATTCTTATCCGGTGCAATAAATAACAGGCTAAAACTGAAATTAGAACACTCTCCGAAGATTACATCTAAAAAAAGAGCAATTGCCGCCGTAATCGGAGGAGCATTATTCGGAATAGGGTCTGCTTTCGGAAGGGGGTGTACCAGCGGTGCGGGGTTAGACGGTATGGCTGTTTTGGCAACCTCCGGGTTCGTTGTTGTTGCAATGATTTTTGGAGCAGGATATATTTTTGCCTGGTTTTTCAGAAAACTTTGGATTTAATATTAACTAAGAATAAAAATATATAAAATATGGGACCATTATTTAATGCAGGCGAACCTTGGGGCTTAGTAACAGCTCTTGTTATAGGTATTGCTTTCGGATATATACTTGAAAGTGCAGGGTTTTCTTCTTCAAGAAAACTTGCCGGAATTTTTTACGGTTATGATTTTGTTGTTTTACAAGTATTTTTTACGGCAGCAATAACAGCAGCTCTCGGGCTGGTATTTTTTGATTATTTCGGATGGCTTGATTTATCGGCTATATGGGTTAACAGATTTTATGTAGGTTCGACAATTGTCGGAGGTGCAATAATGGGGCTCGGATTTATTATCGGAGGATTTTGCCCCGGAACAAGTGCCTGTGCCGCAGCAATAGGAAAAATAGATGCAATGTTATTTCTCGGAGGATTTATTATCGGAGTTATAATTTTTGATGCTTTTTACCCGCTCTATGAAGGGTTTTATAAAGCAGACAACTTAGGACCCGTAAAAATATACGAATCGCTCGGAATGGACAGGGAGGTATTCCTGTTAATATTTGTCGTATTTGCAATTTTTGCATTTTGGGCAACAGCCGTTATTCAAAAGAAAGTATCTGAAAAATCTAATAAATACTAATAAATGAGTAAATTATGAGTGATACAAGGATTATTAAAAAAAGGTATATATTTATGACTGTTGTTTTTGTCGGCTTAGCTTTACTTTTGGTAATATTACCGAAAAAACATGCATCAAACGAACTGAAGCCGGAGCAACTTCTTCAGGAAATTAATGATAATACCCGATATTTATCAACTGATGAGGTTGCAGATAAAATTATTAAAGCAGACAGGTATTTTAGGCTTATTGATGTAAGAACTCCAAATGACTATAAAGAGTTTCATTTAAAAGGTGCAATAAATATACCGTTAGACAGCTTGTTAAATAAAGATGAAAGCGGTAATTATATTAATGCGGATATTTTAAACCAAGACCTATACATAAATGTTTTGTATTCAAACGGAACTGTTTATGCAAACCAGGCATGGATTATTCTACGCAGGTTAAATTACAAAAATAACTATGTTATGAAAGGCGGTCTTAATCGATGGATTGAAACTGTTATCCGTCCTGTTCGTCCGCCGCAAACAGCATCACGGAAAGAGTTTGATATCTATAAATTCAGGAAAGCTGCAAGTATGTATTTCGGAGGCGGAACTGTTGCTGTTCCGGCAGCGGAAGATAATGCTCCGGTTCCGGTAATAAAGAAAAAAGCTTCCGGTAATGAAGAGGAAGGCGGTTGTTAAACTAACAAATACAGAAAAATGGAAAATTTTGCACACAAAAAAATATCAAATAAGTTGCCGATAATCGGCGTAGCTTTTGTTTTAATAGTAATCCTCGGTTTAATAACGACTGAAAAACCAAAACACCACTATCGGATGAGTACCGAAGAAATTCTTTCCAAAACCCTTCAGCACGATTATATTATCAGGTTCGACAAATTTTTTGATATATATCACAATAATGACTCTTTGTACAGGTTTATAGATCTGAGATCTGCACATGATTATCAAACTGGACATCTGCCCGGAGCTGTAAACATTCCTTTGTCAAAAATACTGGATGATGAATACCGTGATATTGTAAATCAGGATAAAAAGATAAATGTTTTATATTATTCTGATCAGTGCGGTGCTTGCGGACCCTGGATGATACTGACTCAAATCGGATATAAAAACAATTATGTATTGGCAGGCGGATATGATTATGTAAAAGAGCATATAATTGATGAGTATTCTCCTATGCTCGGTGATTATTCCGCCGAAAAAGCAAAATATAAATACAGAGAGGTCATAAACAAAACAGCAGGCGGATCGGCAGCGACACAATCATCGGAAACTGACGCTCCGACTCCGGTTATTGTTAAGAAAAAAGTCGTAAAAGAAGAAGAGGGAGGTTGCTGATAAAATTAATCGGAAATTATATAAGTTCATAAAGTAAAAAATCAGAAAAATGAAGAAGTTCGTATATATACTGTCGGTATTAACAGTTTCGATAATATTGTTTAACACAGGTTGCTCATCGGATAAACCTAAAAATAAACTTGTTGTTGAAGTAAAACCGGAAAATTTTGAAGAGAACCAAGCATTAGTTAAGTTTTTGGAGCAGTCCGGAAATTTTATTAACAGCCAAAAAATTCCGACTCTTATTTCTGCAGAAGACGTTAAAGCGAATTTAAAACGATACCTTATTATAGATCTTCGCAGGCACGATGATTACGTTAACGGACACATTGACGGTGCTGTTAATGTTAATACAGAAGACTTAATTTCGTATATGAAAAAAAATGTTGCGGCAGGAACGTATGATAAAATTGTTACCGTATGCTATTCCGGTAACAGAGCTGCTTTTTCCGCAATGGTTCTTCGTTTATTAGGGTATGCAAATGTATATTCTATGAAGTGGGGGATGAGTTCTTGGGATAAAAAAACGGCAGAAAAGAAATGGCTCAAAGGAATTTCCGATAAATATGCTTCAAAGTTGGAAACTGTCGAAAATCCGAAATTGCCTAAAACAAAATTACCGGAAATAAAGACAGGTAAAGTTCTCGGATATGATATTTTAGAAGCAAGAGCTGATTCTGTTCTTAAAAGGTCGAAAATAACCGTGAGTATTGATAAAATTTCGGAAAACCTATTCGATTTTTATATTGTAAACTATTGCCCCGAATATAATTACAGAAAAGGACATTTTCCCGGAGCGGTTCAATATACTCCGAAACAAAGTTTAACTTACGAAACGGAACTTCTGACATTGCCCGCAGATAAAAAAATAGTGGTATATTGCTATACCGGGCAGCATGCAGACTTTGTTGCCGCATATCTTCAAATACTCGGCTATGATGCATATTCTTTGGCTTACGGAGCAAACTCTTTTATGCACTCAAAACTTTCGAGTTTGAAGATAGGACATGCGTTTACGCCTGAAGAGATTAAAAATTTCCCGTTAGTTCAAGGGGAGCTGCCAAGTTTAAAAAACGAAAGTGTTTCAGATAACGGCACGGAGAAAGAAACAACTCCTGTTCCTGTTATAAGAAAAAAGCCGCAAAAAGAAGAAGAAGGCGGTTGCTGATAAAAAAACCGGTTAATCAGCCGGTTTTTTTTATTAACTCTAAAGCCTTACTGTTAATAATTTTAATTTTTCGCCCGGCTACTTTAATTATTCTGTCTTTGTCAAATTCAGATAATATCCTGCTTACACATTCTCTGGCAGTGTCTGTATAATTACCGAGTTCTTTTCTTGTCAGCGGTAATATAAAACTTTCACTGTTATATATTTCTTCTTTAAAGAATAATAATGCCTCTGCAATTCTGCCTCTTGCATTTTTTTGAGACTTATTTACACACTTTTCAAAGACATCTAAATTGTCTTTACATAAATTAATAATTATCCGGAATGCAAAAAGACCGTTTTTTATTACAAATTGCTTAAATAGTTCAATATCAATAAAACAAGCACTTATCTTTGATATTGATACAGCCGAATATCTGTAATGTTTTTCATCAAAAGCAGTAGGAACCCCTAAGTAATCAGGACCTTTTTTTATTGCTGTAATTTGATTTTTTCGAGGGCCTTCCGGTAATAACTTTACAATACCGTCTTTAAGGTAAACAACACTTTTAGAAAAAGTACCCTGTTTAAATATAGTTTCTCCTTTGTCAAATTCTGCCGATGCACAATTTTTTTCCAGTTGCACAATTTCATCATCTGAAAGAAATTTTGTTGCTTCTGATTTAAATATACAGGTATTACAACTTGGAGTTTTAATCATTGTTTTTCTACAAATATACTGTTTTATATGTTAAAATACGTATTAATACGCTGTATATTTAAAGGTTATGACTGATAAATCTAAAAAAACAGTAAAATGTGATAAATGTAACATTTGATTGTAATATATTGCACGAGTAACACTCTGTTTTTCCTGCCTTTTTATCGTAAATTTGTAATAAACGAAAGATTATGGATACTAAAAATGTAATATTAAAGGGTTTATTGATATTCGGAATTTTAGGTCTTGCTTTGTTCATTATTTTAACTGTTGCCGGCATACTCCTGAACTTTGCAGGTGTAGGTTGTCTGTGCTATAAAATATTTGCACAGGCATTAATTGTTGTCGGAGTTGTAACATTTTTTACCGTATGGTTTGGATGTTGCTATAAAACGGAATCGAGAGACGGCAGTTGAAGGGTAAAGCAAAAATCAAAATAACGGAATAGCAGCATTGGCACATATTGTCATTTTATCAAACTTTGAGAGGAAGTATTATTGTAAATATCGTTCCTTTACCCAACTCGCTTTTTACCTTAACAGTTCCGTTATGATTTTCTACGGTTTCTTTAATTATTGACATTCCCAGTCCGGTACCTTCGGTTTTAGTTGTATAAAAAGGTTTAAAAATCTCATTTATTTTATCTTCGGGAATACCGATTCCGTTATCTTCTACAGAAATTTCAACAGTGTGATTTTCTTTATTGAAAACTGTTCTGTAAACAATATTTCCCTTATCTCCTGTCGCTTGTATTGCATTGAGGCTTAGGTTTATCAGGGCTGTTTCTATTTTTTCGGCATCAAATTTAAAATCCGGAATTTCAGATTGCAACTCTAAGACAAAAGTTACTTTATCCGTGCCGGATTGATTTCTTAAAAAAAATACTACAGATTTAACAAGCTGATTGATATTTTGTGTTTCAAGATTTAGTTTCTTAGACCGTGAATATCTAAGTAATTTAGAAACTGCTTCATTTACCCTGTTAGCCTGTCTTTTTATTTCCTGAAGTATTTGCTTGTTCTGTTCGTTTTTTGTGTCATCAACAATAATCTCAATAGCATTTGCAATTCCCATAACAGGATTTCTTATTTCATGAGCCAATCTTGCAGACATTTCTCCTATTGTCGCCATTTTTTGTGCATCTTGAAGTTCTTTTTCGTGATATTCGCTCAACTCTCTTCTTGTTTCCTGAAATTTATCAAGCATATTGTTGAAACATTTTGCAAGCTCACCAAGTTCTTTAGAATCGACAATCGGCACTCTTTCGTTAAGATTTCCTTGATTAATGATGCTTATAGACTTTTGGAATTTGTGAAGAGAACCTCTCACAAATCTGTAGTGCATAAGCGCAACAAAGACTCCGAGTACAAGAACCATAAAAATTGAAAAAAGAATGCTGTATTTTCTTGTAAAATTTAAATTTTCCGAAAACTGATTAATGGAAAAATCAAAAACTACATATCCTAAGTTTCGGGATTTTTCCGAGTGGCATTCGTAGCACTCCTTTCTGTTAGGAACAGGAATAAAAATTCTGGATAAAGTATCTTTTCCGGTCTTAAGATATTCAAATGTAACTCTGTTATTTAGTTTAGAGAGTTTTTTAAAAAGCAGAGTGTCTTTTTTTTGTATATTTGCATTAACGGGGAATCTAACATTTCCTGCGGAGTCAATATAATAAACTTTTGACACACCGTGTTCTCCCATTATGTATTCCGTTAACTCTTCAATACTTAATGAGTCATGAGAGAGATAAAATGTTTTAGACGGTTTGTTAATTAGTTCAAAAAGCTTAATCGTGTTTATATGTGTTTTTTTATAAATCTTTTTGCTCAGATAGTTGCTGTACAAATAAAAAGCAACAGAAGAAGACAGTGAAACAACCAGTATCACCGTAATAATTATCCTCAGCCTAAAAGAATTAAACTTCATATTATCTGTAAGATTTAGGGTTATGTGTTTTTCCGTGGCAACTTAAATAACATGTTCCGCTGAACAGACCGGAGTCTTCAAATTTAAGAATACCGTTAACGGGAGAAACAATACTCCTGTCAAAGTTTATTAAATTAGAGTTGTTAACAGAATTTCCCTGCATATTGCTGATTCCGTGTGAGTCATGACAAGCACTGCAAGGCGTATTTTCTTCAACGATATGCTTTCTGTGTATTTTTGCCTGAAACTCATTGGGTTGTTCATTAATTATCGTGTTCCTGTCGTGGCATTGATAACACAACTCATAAGCTTGATACGACTCTTTTGTATTATCAACGGTTGAATAGTTATACTTAAGAATGTGCGGATAAACCGAGCCGTGAGGTCCTGCCGGTGAGTTTGCTCCGTCACTTGAATGACAATCCGTACAGTAAATAATACTTGATGTTGTATACGGAGAAATTAGGCTGGGAACATTAGGATTTACACCAGTTCCCGCCACAGGGTGAAAAGAGGGATTTGTTAATGCAAATTCTAATCTTACATTATTTTGTTCAATTTGTCTTACTGTTGTGCTGCTTGGTTTTGTCGGGCTCTCGGCATGGCATCGGAAACAAATTTCATATTCATACTGAACTTTACTAATACGGCTTCCGTTAATATCAATGCCTTTTACGCCCTCATTAGGTCCTTTTACAAACGGAGCTTCTGCATTATGCTGCCTTGATGCGTGCGGGTTATGGCAGTCTTCACATTCTGCGTGCATAGAAGAAACAAGTGCGTCTTCTGCGGCATCATGAATTTTAAAATAGGAATAAACGTTGTGTGAATATGGTTTGTTTAATTGTTGCTGAATATTTTTTGAGGCAACGTTACCGTTATGACAATCAAGACAGTTATTTTCTTCTGCTTCGTATTTCATAAGTCTTTCGTGTCCTGCTGCAGAGTGCGTATTATGACAATTTTCGCAGGCATTTTCGGCAACTGTCTCATAATTTGTATGAAACCAAGGGTTCTTTCCGGATCCGTTCCATTTTGCAGTTGAATTTCTGTGTCCGGATTTAAACCAGTAATTTTTATCGTGGCAACTGAGACACAATTCGGAATACCTGTTGGGTTTTACAAGAAAATTTTCATATGTGTTTTTATGCGGGTCGTGACAAGTTGTACATTGAACTTTTCCTTTTTCAAGAGTTACGGGATGAGACAAGCTTAAAGGATCTTTTAATTCTCCGTCTTTATAGGACAAGGTTGAATTATACATAAAAGAAATCATATGGTCGTCAGACAAATCGGTTGTAAGGTTATTTTTTCCGTATTTAAAGGGGGTTGATTTTTCACTGAAATCAATTTCATTTTTTCTGCTTAATACATTTCCTAAAGCAATAGTTCCGTCGTGACAGGACAAACAAAGAATAGAAGAACCGTCAGGTTGTCCGGGAACAGCCTGAATTGTAGAGCTGTTATAAAGAATGTAATTTGACCCGCCGGTTTCTCTGTTCCACATAGGGGTTTTCGGATTACTGTTGTGCGGGGTATGACAAAAAATGCAAATTTCAGATTCATTTGCAGATTTTGTATTACCGATACCGCTTACCGATAGGTTATGAACTGAGTTAACTATTGATTGAGAAAACGAACAGATATTAAGAAAATTTACAAATAATAATAATGTAATTGTTTTAATTTTCATTATATTTAATTTTTTACGAGTTTAAAAATTTGTATTCTGGAGTTATAACTGTCTGCTACATAAATATAGTCTTTTTTATCTATAAATATTCCGGCAGGCATCCAAAATTGACCTTTTTCGCGTCCTTGTTCTCCGAAACTGTAGAGAAATCCTCCTGATTTATCAAAAATCTGAACAGTATGAAAAAGAGCATCCGTAACATAAATATTTCCGTAAGAGTCAGTTGCAATTCCCTTAGGTCTTGCAAAATTACCGGTTCCGTCTCCGTATTCTCCGAATACATTAATCAGATTTCCGGACTTATCAAAAATTTGTACTCTGAAATTTAATGCGTCAACAACATAGACATTTCCGTTTTTATCTATGCTTATGAAAGTAGGGAAATTGAACTCTCCGGGATTTTTTCCTCTTTTTCCTATTGTTTTAATCCGCTCTCCTTTCTTATTAAAAACTGAAATTCTGTGAGCTTCGGTTTCTGCGACCCATATTTCTTTTGTGATTTCCGAGTAGGCAATACCCGTAGGTTGTTTTAAGTTTAATTTTTTACAGAAAACACTCGGAGTATTTTTACTGTCATCAAAACCGTAAATATTATTAAGGTGAGAGTCCGTAAAAAATATTCTGTTGTCAAAAGCAATACAAATATCGACTAAAGAAGAAAAGTTTTGTTTGCTTTTTTTGAAAGCCTTAGGAATTATTACCGTATTCTCTTTAATTTTCATTACGGTAAACATCCCTCTGTCCGTTACCCATAAGTTATTGTTTTTATCGGCTACTAACGACATAGGGCTTTTGAGACCTGCCTCCTTTTTACCTGTAATAAAATCTAAGGTTTTTTTTACTAAATCTTCATTACTGTTTTCCGAACCGGACGAAATTTCTTTTACCCATATAATTTTAAATCTTTCTTTGCTTATCTGTTTTTGAGAAAAACAAACAGATATCAAGAAAGAAAAAAATACAGTTGTAAATATTTTAATTTTTAAGTCCGAAAGCATATTAAGTCTAAGTCAAAAATAAAAATTTTCGTTTTGCTGTTAAGTTGTTTACAAATTTGATACCTAATACCCGCATTAAAACTATTTAAATATTTAATAAAATGTGTAAAGTTTAAATTCTAACCTTGGTACACTATTTGCTTTTTCAAGCGTAACCAGATTAAATAAAATTATTAAATAAACTTTAAAAAATAAGAAAATGAAAAGATTAATGATTAGTAAACTGTTATTAGTTTTAGGTTTATTCCTTTTTATCGGCAATACCTCTGTTGCCCAGAACAAATACATAGGAGCGGCAAAATGTAAGATGTGCCATAATAAAGCAGAAAAGGGAGAGCAATACAATAAATGGCTTGCCGGACCCCATGCTAATGCTTTAAAATCTCTTAAAGGGGATGATGCAAGTAATCCGAAATGTTTGAAATGCCATTCTACTGCGGCTTCTGTTGATGCAAGTTTAATAATGACATTGAAAAAGGATGAGGGAGTTTCTTGCGAGTCGTGTCACGGACCGGGAAGTGCATACAAAAGTATGTCTGTAATGAAAAATAAAGAAATGAGCATAAGCAAAGGACTGGTAGTACCGGATGAAAAGGTTTGTAAAAAATGTCATAATGAAGAAAGTCCTAATTATAAAGGCTTTAATTATGAAGAATATGCTGCAAAGATTGCACATCCGAACCCGTCAAAATAAATAATAAGTAAAATATACGAGTATAGATTACTTATTATTTATTTTGACGGGTTCGGATGTGCAATCTTTGCAGCATATTCTTCATAATTAAAGCCTTTATAATTAGGACTTTCTTCATTATGACATTTTTTACAAACCTTTTC
>CAMZKI010000120.1 GCA_947311125.1 uncultured Chlorobiota bacterium | reverse complement strand
TTTTTCAAGATTATAATCGGTTTTTCTGATACTTTCGGAAATGATATTAAACCATTCGTTTTTAAGCTCTTCCGTGTTTAATTTTTGCAGAAAATAAGACTTTCTGCTTTCATCCAGAAAAAACAGAAGTTCGTTTATATTATTTTCTGAACTCAAGAAATTTCGGGTGGTTTTTAAAATGTTTTTTATCTCGTCAGGCGTAATATTTTTTCTGAATAACGATTTGTATTCTTGCGAAATATTCATTTATTAAAAATTACGGTTAAAACTTATGTCAGGCAAAAATAAGATAATAATTCGGCAGATTAAATATTTCGATGAAATAAAAAAGGCTGCCCGCAACAGCCGGCAACCTCTTTTATCGGAATAATTTGTTTTATTTTTTAGTTTATTGTTATTCTTACATTGTCAACTTCCCATGTTTTTGCACCTGCTGACGGCGAAGAGGTATATTTGAAACCTATGTAGACACTGCTTTGACCTGCATAGGAAGACAAATCTTTCGTAGCGGTTACCCATGTATAAGTTCCGGATGACAGATTAAGTCCTGTAAGCTCCGTCCAAGTAAAATTATTAGGATTTCCGGAACCGTCATAATCTGTCGAAACATAAACCTGTAATACGGGTCCGCTGTAATTACTTGCGTTATCAAATGAGAATTGCACAACGCTTGCGTTTGAGAAATCAAGTTTCGGAGTTATGAGCCAGTCTTCATTATCATCTGCCGAGTTAGTATCGTAATTATAACCTGTCATCTTTGCAAACATATTTCCTCCGAACTCGGAAGCATACCATGTTTTGCTTGCATCTGTAACGCTGTAAGTAAACCAGCCGTATTGATCTAACGGATCGTAATTTGCAAAGATTTCAAAATCTTCGTCAAAAAATGCTCCGCATCTTTCGGTAAGCATAACAACTTCGTTTACGTTGCGTATTTTCAGTTGATACGTTTGGTTGTATTTTGTAAGAACCGCGGTTAATTTTCCGTTTCCTTCGGGAATTATGTCGCTTGCAAAATCGGCATATCCGCTGGTTCTTACAATTATTGAGTTTCCGTTACAGTCTTCAACATAAGTGTCTTTATCTTCTTTTAAAACAACATCGCCGTATGTATCGCCTACGTTATATCGTTTAAACTGAACATCTTTAAGCATAACAAGTTGATTTACCAAATTACCGTTTATTGCCGAAATATTGAGTTCTTTCGGGATAACGGGTTTTCCGCCGTCAGCTTTTACCAGATAATTTTCTATTAAAGGCTCTGATATTCTTCCTACCGAACCGTTATAGTCAGCACCGAGCTGAACTTGTCCTCCGTAAGTTCCTAAATATAATCCTTTACATTTGACATAAATTAAGTCTCCTTCGTGATATAAGTTATGTAATTCGTAAGCATCTAAACTTATTTCAATACCTGCCGTACTGTCTTGTATTACAATTGTTTTATAGTAGTTGCCTGATTTATCGTTGGCAATAACGGTTCCTTTAATAATAACATCGGTATCGATTAATGTAAGTTCTCCCGTATAAAGAGCTTTCAGTTCCTGAATAGTTGTGTTCTCCTGTATGTTAGGGTTATAAACGGCTTTTTCGGGTTCTGCAAAGTCGTAATCTATACAAGATGCAAAAAACAGTATTAAACTTATACTGAAAATTCCCGTAATTTTTATATATTTATTCATAATTAAGTATTTTAAGATTTAAAATTATTTTGTGCATCGAGAGCCTGTTAAATTAACATCGTCTGTTGTGTTAATTCTTAGTTGATAAGCTCCCTGAAATTTACTTAAAACAGCATCTATTGTTCCGTTACCTTGCGGTAAAGAATCTTTGGCAAAATCTGCATACGAACTTGTGCTCATAACTACTGTATTTCCGGAGCAATCGGAAATATTTCTTGTAGTATATGAAACGTTATTATCGGCATAAGTAGTATTAAAATTTGAAAATTCTACATTTTCAAGTCTTATAAAAGTTCCGATAAGGCTGTCCGCAAGTTTATCTATTGTTAAAGTTGCGGGAGTTACGGGTGTTCCGCCGGCTGATATGTCAATATAGTCTTCAATTAAAGCACTGTTTATTCTGTCTATATTTGCTCCTAAGCCTAATTGGTAAACTTCGTTATATGTTCCGATATATAAACCTTGACAGTTTATATATACCAATCTTCCGACAGGGTATTTTGTATATAAATATCCGTTGTCCAAACGAATTGATATTGCTCCTGTTTCATCTTGAATAAAAAGTTCTTTATAAAAATTACCTTCTTTGTCGCTTGAAATAACAATTCCTTTTATTATAATGTTCGTATCAATTTTTGCGGGAACTGTAGAATACTTTGCTTTTAAGTCGGCAATGCTTGTATTTGCAGTCCAATCGGTAATATATTCCGGTGTTTCGTCAAAATCTTCTTTTGTGCATCCGTTTATTATGAAAAACAGTAATGCGATTACAGTTGTTATTTTAAATATATTTTTCATTACTAATTAGTTTTAAAGTTTAAAATCTGAAACTTACGTTTAAGTAATATTGCAAACCGTTGTAGTAGTAATATTTAGGAGGAAATTTTTCTAAATTTTCAAGAGATGCATCTATTCTTGCCTGCTCGTATCCTCCGGTTATTATTGATTCGTTATTCAATATGTTAGAAACATTCAGGCTGATGTTCAGATAGTATTTGTATTGAAATCTGAATGATTTTCCGACAAAACCGTCCAAGGTATAATAATTGGGAAGTTTGTCTTGTTTTATCAGTTCTTCATATTCAGGTGTTGAGTGGTCAAGGTATTTTACGGCATCAACGGTTCTGGTTAATGCACTGAAAGACAGGTATGTGTCATCAAGATAGTTTGCGCTTAATCCTATCCACCAATGTTTGGGTGCCCAATATTTTACTCCTCCCGAAAATGCTGTTTGGGGTGTTCCGCTGACAAGAAATCCGTCAACATAAACAGTTTCGTTTTCGTAATAAGTTTCTGCACTGTTATCAACATAAACACTGAAATTAGGTCTTGATGTCCATCTGTAATATCCGAGGTTTGCGACACCGTAAACTGATAATCCCGGTGATATTGTGTATTCTGCACCGATTTCAATACCTTGGTGTGTTTTGTCAATACCTGTCATTACGAAATTAACAAAGTTGTTGAAGCCGTCAAAATAGAAACTTCTTACTTCTGTTTGATTTTTGAATTGTGTATAAAACAAATCTACCGTTGCTTTTATTTTATTTGACTGCAAAATATATCCGCCTTGCACGGAGTATATTTGTTCGCTTTCCAGTCCGCTTACAATCTGGTTTCTTGTTCGCGGAGATACGAAAGAGTTTCTGAATTCGGGAGCTTTTGACATAGCTGCTCCGTCGGCATGGAAAAAGTGCATTCCGGTAAGTTTATATGTAGCTCCTGCTTTTACTCCGTAGTTGTAAAAATGCAATTTTTCGGAATCTCCGAGAGAGTTATCGGGGAATTTGCCGTTTTGCATATTTCCTGTTCGCCAAAAATTAGTATTTGAACCTTCCAATCCGAAATAGGCATCAATTTTTCCGATACTGTAACCGGCATTAGCCCAAAGTTGTGTTTTGTTTACATTTGCATAATAATCGTTTCCGAATACTTCTCCTATTGTAACAACAATGTGGTTAGGATAATTAATGTCGTTATCGGCAACACCTTCTCCTACTAAGTCTCTTTCGGCATATTTGTCAATATCAACCACATATTCGCCGCCGAGCAAATCTTCTAATGTTTTATATTGTCTTGATTTGTATCGTCTGTGTTGAACTCCTGCCGTAAATTTCAGATTATCACTTAAAGATTTATTGTAAACACTGTTAAGCCACATTTGATAATTTTCGTTTCTTCTGTTTTCGACAATATATTCGGAACGGTTTCCGGTTACTGTGTTGCCTGAAATTCCGTCAGCATCAAAAACAGTATCAATATTTGTATAATTTGCCTGATACATTGCGTTCCAGTCAATTTGTCTTTCACCGTTTATAAATTCTTGTGTTCTTCTTTCAACAGCATCGGCATCCGTAAAGTATGACGGCAGGTAGCGGTAGTAATCCGGTCGCGGATCAGCTGCATTATACCAATTGAGAGATGTTCTGTTATATTTTCCGGTTGAAAAAGCCAGAGATGTTTTAAGTTTGCTTGTATTATCAATATCAAAGTAATGTGTTAAAATTGCAAAAGGAGTATGCGAATCAGTAATTTTTGCATTGCGTTTTCTGCCGTCTTGCCAACCCCAGTTAGGATTATACCTGATACTTGTTAAATCGTAAACTTCCTGTACCGTAGCACTTCTGCCTCCTCTTTTTGACGGTGCTCCGAAAACTACCAAACCGAGGCTGTGCTTATCGTTAAATTTCTTTTCTGCCGATACAAAATATGAGTAAGCATCATAAAAAGTTCCTTCGGTATAACCTTCGTTTGCATACCTTCTTGAGCCTGATACGGCAAAAGCCCATCCGTTTTTCATCATTCCCGTAGAGTGAATAAACATTGCTCTGTGATCATAGCTTCTGTTTGTGAGCGAATAGGTTAGTTTTGTCCCGGTTCTTATTTTTGATGCTCTGGTATCTATTCCGGTTATTCCTCCTATTCCGCCGAAAGCAAAGTCGGTTTGAGTGATACCTTTATATGTTTCTTTATTTCTGACGGCATCGTTCAAGCCGCCCCAGTAAGCCCAAACTGCTCGCCCGGATTCCATATCGTTGGTTTGAATACCGTTCATATACAAATCGGAATATTTATTGTCGTATCCTCTTACTCTAAATCGCATAGGACCGAAGACAAAGCCTGCGGTACTGAGGAAAATATCTCTGGAACCGTGCAAAACTCCGGAAGCATTTATTTCCAGGTCGTCATCATTTGCTTCAAGCTCTTCATTTGATAATTCTATGATAACATCTTCACCGGCATCGATACTTCTTATGTTTAAAAATATAATTCCCAGTTCAATATTTTCGGAATTTACGTTAACTTCTTTTTTTACAACTTCATAGCCTTCTGCAGATATTGTTAAAAAATATTTACCGGCAGCAACATCTTTTAAAATAAATTTACCGTTATTATCGGTAACAGAGTTAATATTTGTTCCCTGCAAATTTACAGAAACACCTGCTAATGCACGGTTTTCTGATTTGTCTTTCACAACTCCCGAGATATTGCTTTGTGCATTCAAAACCAATGATGCGTAAAGAAAAATCGAGAGTATTAAAAATAATTTTCTCATAACTTACACTTTTAATTTAAATTTTTATTCTAATTTTGGACTCTTGAATTTTAATAAAAAGGGCAACAAAGATAGAATAATTTATTTATAACAGTAAAAAACAAAATATGTTTAAAAATAATTTCAGAACGACAGTTCTTATACTGAGTCTTGTTTTCATATCATTTTTTAGTGTAACTGCTCAAAAAAAACAATATAAAATACGATGTGTAGCTTTTTATAATCTTGAAAATTTATTTGATACAATTGATTCTCCGGATACTTATGATTATGAATTTTTACCTGACGGTAAAAAAGCCTGGACAAGCAAAAGATATCATAAAAAACTTCATAATATGGCTGAAGTAATTTCTCAAATAGGAGATGAGTATGTTAAAGGAGGTCCCCATATCTTAGGAATTTCGGAAATTGAAAACAGAAGTGTTGTAGAGGATTTAATAAAAGAACCGCAACTTATAAAATCAAACTACGGAATTATTCATTACGATTCGCCGGATGAAAGAGGTATTGATGTAGGACTTATTTACAGAAAAGACTTTTTTAAAATTCTTCATACTTCATATCATAACCTGCATTTTGATTTTGACCCGAAAGATAAAACACGAGGGCAGTTGGTTGTAACAGGATTATTTGACGAAGACACCCTGAATATAATAGTTAATCACTGGCCCTCCAGAGGAGGCGGGCAAAAAGCCAGCGAACCCAAAAGAAATGCTGCCGGCGATTTAACAAGGCATTTGGTTGACTCTATTTTTGCTTTAAATAAAAACGCCAAAATAATTGTTATGGGTGACCTTAACGATAACCCTGACAATGCAAGTGTTGTAAAACATCTTCGGGCAAAAGGTTATGTGAAAAAACTAAAAGACGGTGATTTATACAGTCCTTTTTATAAAGTATATAAAAAAGGTGTGGGAACTACGGCATACAGAGATGCCTGGAGTTTTTTCGACCAAATTATACTTTCGCAGCCATTACTTTCCGACAACAGAGCAAATTTTGTTTATTGGAAAGCCGGTATATGCAGAAAAAAATTTATGATACAACAAGAAGGGCGTTTTAAGGGATATCCGAAAAGAACTTTTTCTTTCGATTTATTTCAAAACGGATACAGCGACCATTTTCCGACATATATATATTTGATAAAAGAAAAATAGCAAAATTGTTGCTGCCGAGAACAGAAAAGAGTAAATTAAATAACATAAAAAACATTTTTTTATATAACTGTTTTACATTTTTTCTTATCTTTGCATACTATATTTTAGAATTTTTTATTTATAAACATTTAAATTTATTGAATTATGAAAAAAGGTTTAC
>CAMZKI010000119.1 GCA_947311125.1 uncultured Chlorobiota bacterium | reverse complement strand
GCACTTAAAAGCAGGGCTTATAGGACCGAGCGAAAATATTCCTGTTATAAACGGAAAACTCGGACTTTCAACTTGGCAGAATATTTTTTTGTGTGAATTTGACGGACCTCGAAATCGAAGACAAATTGTTATAACGGGGGGAATAATGGTTATTCCGACAGGACCTCGGCATTCACAAGATATGCTTAAAATTATTAAAATTTCAGAAGATGAATACAAAACCGAAAATCACGGTAAATTTGTTTTTGTGCCGATGCTGAAAGGAAAAGAATAAGAAATTATCGTACTGTTATAACAATTTGTCTTCGATTTCGAGGTCCGTCAAATTCACACAAAAAAATATTCTGCCAAGTTGAAAGTCCGAGTTTTCCGTTTATAACAGGAATATTTTCGCTCGGTCCTATAAGCCCTGCTTTTAAGTGCGAATCTCCGTTACCGTCTTGCTTGTCGTGTTTCCAGACTCCTTCGGGGATAAGTTTTTTAAGTAACTCCAATACGTCTTCCTGCACTGAATAATCCCAGTTTTCCTGTATCATAATTCCGGCTGTAGCTCCCTGAGCATATACATTTACAATACCCTCTGCAACTCCGGAAATTTTAACGACAGATTTCACATACTCTGTTATGTCAACAAGCTCACATCTTTTTGATGTTTTTATGTATATAAGTTTTTGCATTTTTTCTTCAAAAATATAAAACTTTACATAAAGAGTTCTATTTTTGTCATAATGATTAATAAAGGAATTGTAATAAAATCTACGGGAAGTTATTATCTTGTCAAAAAAGAAGACAACGGTATTCTAAATTGTCGAATACGGGGAAAATTCAGAACAAAAGAATATAAAAATACAAATCCTGTAGCGGTAGGCGATATTGTAGGATTTAAAGTCCAAAAAGACGAAAGCTCCGGAGTTATCACTAAAATTTTTGACAGAAAAAACTGTCTTGTCAGAAAATCAACAAACTTGTCAAGAAAGTATCATATTATAGCTGCAAATATTGATTATGCATTTCTGATTGCTACGCTTATAAAGCCCGTTACATATTTTATGTTTATAGACAGATGGCTTATTGCCTGCGAAAAAAATAATATTAATCCCGTTATTATTTTCAATAAAACAGATTTATACGACAATGAACTAAATGAGAAACTTAGTTCTTACATTAAAATATACAGTGACATAGGGTATAAATGCTTTCCGGTTTCCGTTAAAGAGAATAAAGGGACTGATAAAATAAAGAATATAATAATAGGTAAAACAATTGTTATATCAGGTAATTCGGGAGTGGGAAAATCAAGCTTAATTAATTTGCTGGAGCCTAAATTAAAACTTAAAACTGCAGAAATATCAGAATATCACAAACAGGGAAAACACACAACTACATTTGCCGAGATGTTTCCGGTTGCAGGAGGATATCTTATAGATACTCCCGGAATAAGAGGCTTTGGCTTGGACGAAGAAACAAGAGAAAATACTGCATTATATTTTCCTGAAATGAAAAAAATATCTCATTTATGCAAATTTAATAACTGCACACACACTCACGAACCGGGCTGTGCCGTTAAAGAAGCCGTAAATAACAGAGAAATAAGCCCTTCAAGGTATAATAATTACCTTAATATTATGGCTGACGAAGAAGACAAATACAGACAAGATAAATATTTAAGCTGATAAAATGACATACAAAAAAATAATAGTATTATTTCTTTTTGCCTTTTTATATAAATCGTCTTTTGCTCAACAACAAATGCTGCCTTTGGGCGAATTTTATAATCAAACAATATCCTTTAACCTGAACAAAGCGAATTACCCTGTTATTAACACAGGTTTTAAACCTTTGCTGAAATCTGAAATAAACAAGGCTTTTAATACGGACTCAGTTATTTATAAGACAGAAACGAATTTTTTCGACAGACATAAAAAAACGTGGTTTTGGAAGAAACTCCTTTTTGAAGATTTTATATCGGTAAAAGAGAAAGATTTTACATTGCAAATAAACCCTCTGTTTTACCTTCAATACGGAAAATCAGACAAAACTGCCGATAAATATTTTATAAACACAAGAGGTATTGAAATAAAAGGAGATATAGGAAAAAAACTGTCATATTATTCAAGTTTCAGAGAAAATCAGGCAAGATTTCGTCCTTATATCTATGACTGGGCTTGGAATCGTTTGGTTGTTCCCGGGCAGGGTGCATTGAAAAAAAACAATAACGATTTAAGTTTATACGATTTCTCTTCTGCTTCCGGATATTTGTCTTATACTCCGTATAATTGGCTTAATATTCAGGCAGGACAAGACAAAAATTTTATAGGTGAAGGACATCGCTCCTTGTTCCTTTCAGATAACACGATGAACTATCCTTTTGTAAAATTCAGTTTTACTTATAAAAATTTCAAATATATTACAATGTTTACACAGTTCAGAGATTTTGAAGGAGTATATTATAATTACCATATAAAAAAGCACGGAGCATTTAACTATTTATCTTATAATTTTAAAAATATAGCGGAAATAGGACTTTTTGAAGGCTTAATATACAGAACAACAGATACATCAGCTTATTTTAATGAATTTCCTGCGGATTTTTTTATTCCCGTTATCGGAATAAGAACGGCGGTAAACGGCTTTGCATCCGAAAATAATGCACTTGCGGGGATAAACCTTAAGTTGAAAATTACAAATAATATACAAGGTTATGCACAATTTGCCGTTGATGACCCCGAACAAAGAAAATACGCTTATCAGGCCGGAATAAAAGTATTTGACATTTTACACTCAAAAGTGAACGGTCTGCAATGGTATTTTCAAACAGAATATAACTGTGCATCACCTAGAACTTATTCGCATAAAAACCTTAGATTTCAAACTTGGTCACATTATAATCAAGAACTTGCCGTTCCGTTCGGAGCCGATTTCTCGGAAATTTTCATTAATTCAAACTTGATTTATAAAAGATTTATTATAGACTTCAGATACAATTACATAAAGCTGAATAACAGCAATACATATTCTGATATCTATATGCTTGATGATTTTGTATACATAACAATGCCGGATAAGGAAACTGTATCGCATAAAACAGTAACGGTTTCGTATACAGTAAATAACAGAACCGGATTGCAGCTATATTCTGCAATTGACTTTAGAAATGAGAATAACGAACGGGAAAAATTTATTATGTTCGGAATAAAAACATCTTTAAACAATTTTTATTACGATTTTTAGTTTATAACCGAAAAGGAATTATCAGATGAACGTTTACTCCCGAAAACAAAAATTAAAAACAGGCTTATTTATTTTAGCTGTGTTTCTCGGTGCGGGAATAATTTTTTATACAAACAATCTGGTTAAAGAAATCTCAAAACAAGAGCGAAAACGAATTGAAATCTGGGCAGAATCAATAAGGGAATTTTCCCGTATAGGATTAGATGAGAAAGTAAGCCCTACGGTATATAAAATTCTAGGAGAAAATAAAACAATACCCGTTATTTTGGTAGGTGAAAACGGTGAAATAACAGACTACAGGAATATTAAAATGAAAACTGCAAATGATTCATTATATCTCCGGAAGCAGTTAGAAATAATGAAAGAACAACACGAGCCGATAGTTATAGAATATGACGGAGGACATAAAAATTACGTTTTTTATAAAGATTCATCGCTGCTTACTGCTTTGTTTTATTATCCTTACATACTTGTTGTTATTGTGTCGTTTTTTATTGTAATTGCATACTGGGCATTCAGCAGTTCTCGCAAAGCGGAAGAAAATCAGCTTTGGGCGGGTCTTTCAAAAGAAACGGCACACCAGTTAGGCACACCTATTTCGTCTTTAGTTGCGTGGATAGAGCTCTTAAAACTGAAAAATGAAGATAAGAAACTTATTGAAGAAGTAGAGAAAGACGTGAAGCGGCTGGAAACAATTACCGAAAGATTTTCAGGAATAGGCTCAACTCCTGTTTTAATGCGAATGAATTTATTTAAAATTTTAGTAAATTCCGTATCATATTTGCAGGCAAGAACATCTAAAAACGTAAAATATATTTTAAATTTTGATAAAGACGGTGAATTACTCATTCCTGTGAATGAATCTCTGTTTGAGTGGGTTATAGAAAATATGTGTAAAAATGCCGTTGACGCAATGCAGGGAAAGGGCAAAATAATAATAAGTGTAGAAGAACGAAAAGATAAAATTTTTATAGACATCAAAGATTTCGGAAAAGGCATACCTAAAACACAATTCAAAACCGTATTTAAGCCCGGGTTTACTACAAAAAAAAGAGGTTGGGGGTTAGGCTTGTCTTTAGTAAAGCGAATTGTTGAAACATATCATTCCGGAAAAATATTCGTAAAATCATCCGAGCCGGGAAAAGAAACAACATTCAGAATAGTTTTAAACAAATAGAAAACCGACTTACCTTATTTTTTGCCGCATCGTTTTTATTCGTATTATTTTCTCTTTGTATATTGCAAATACAACAAAAGAAAAAAACAATACACTGTTGATTGCATATTTCAACGGTCCGCTTAAATTTAAAAAACGACTGATAAAAAACAGACCGACCGCAATAAGGGTATATAAAAAAATCTTATTTAAATGATAATTAATTTTGAAGTGCTTTTGTCCCCAAAAATAAGAAACAGTCATCATCGTAAAATAGCAAAAAAATGTAGCCCAGGCAGAACCTAAATATCCTATTTTCGGAATTAAAACATAATTCAGCAAGATGGTAACAAATGCTCCCGTACCGGCAATGTAAGCACCGAACTTTGTTTTGTCAGTCAGTTTATACCAAACCGAAAGATTGTAAACTATGCCCAAAAACAGGTTTGCAAAAAGTAAGACAGGAACAATTTTCAGCCCTTCCCAATAATTTTTGTTTATAAAATACTTAGCAATATCAATATACAGCATTATCCCCAAAAAAATAGTTAAGCCGAAGATAATAAAATAGTTCATAACCCTTGCATAAATCTCCTTTGCATTTTTTTCTTTTTGATGGCTGAAAAAAAACGGTTCGGCAGCATAACGAAAAGCCTGTATAAATAATGTAATCAGAATAGACAGTTTATAATTTGCTCCGTAAATTCCTATCTGAGAAAAAATATATTCGTTTGTATTTGTAACAAAATCGGGGACAACAATTAAGTATTTCAGTAAAATCCTGTCTATTACCTCATTAATCATACCTGCCAATCCCGCAAATAACAGCGGAAAACCGTAAATTAAAAGTTGCTTCGTTATTTTTTTTGAAAACTTATATTTTATTTTGAAAAAATCAGGAATAAAAAGCAGAAGAGTAACGGTGCTTGCAATTAAATTTGAAATAAATATATAACCGATTCCTATATTTTCTGAATAAAACGTATTTACGAAAGAATCCGGATTATGTTTTAATAAATAAGGACAAAGCAACAGAAAAAACAGATTAAAACCGATATTAAAACCGATATTTATGAATTTAAACAAGGCAAATTTTACGGCTTTATTCTCCCTGCGAAGTTTCGCAAACGGAATTACGGATAAAACATCTAAACTTATAATAAGTGCAAACCAAATAACATATTCTTTATGGTCGGGATATTTAAGAAGTGCCGCAATCGGCTGAGCAAAATATATAACAGAAGACAAAAAAACGAGAGCAATGATAAAAATAGGACTTAAGGCTGCCGTAAATACAGTGTCGGTGTTATTATATTTTTCAGAATACCTGAAAAAAGAAGTTTCCGTCCCGAAAGTTAAAAGGACAAACAGAAACCCGGCATAGGCGTATAAATCCGTTACAATTCCGTATTCGGATGTTAAAAACAAATTTGTGTAAAGAGGAACCAGCAAATAGTTCAAAAAACGCCCGAGAATGCTGCTTAATCCGTAAACTGCGGTTTGACCTGCTAATTTCTTAATCTTACCTGTCATATAGTCCGTTTCTTAAAACTCAAAAGTAGTTATTTCGCATACATTATCAAAAAATAGAATTTATATTTATATTTGTGCTGCAAAACTAATTACTAATTAAAATTTACAGAAATGAAAAAACTGATATTATCTTTATTTATCGTTGCTTTTGCTTTTTCCGGAATTACGGCTCAAAAATTCAAATACGGACATATTGACGGCAATGCCGTTTACAGAAAAATGCCTGAAGTTCAAAAAGCCGATACCGTATATTCTCAATTTGTAAAACAACTTGAAGACCAAATTAAAAGTATGCAGGATGAGTACAATAAAAAACTTGAAGAGTTTAAAAAAAATGAAGCTTCTTTAAGCGATATTATAAAGCAAACAAAAATAGACGAACTGAAATCGCTGGGTGAGCGTATTCAAAAATTTCAGGTTTCGGCACAAACAGAAGCTAATAAAAAACAAAAAGAAATTTATGACCCTATTCGTAAAAAATTTAACGATGCACTTAAAAACGTGGCAAAAAAATACGGATACAGATTTATAATAGACAAAAATGCTCTGCTTTATTATGACGATAGTGATGATGTTACTAAACTTGTAGAAAAAGAACTCGGAATAAATTAGTTTATTAGATTCCGTTAAAATAAAAAAAGCCGTATAATTTAAAAATTCTATACGGCTTTTATTTTTGGGGATATTGTGCCTGATTTTATTTTTTAATTGCAGCAATGCCCGGTAAATCTTTTCCTTCAAGAAACTCTAACATAGCACCTCCGCCTGTTGATACATAGCTGACTTTGTCTTCCAAATGATATTTTTTAATTGCAGCTACAGAATCGCCTCCGCCTACAAGCGTAAATGTTCCTTTTTTTGTTGCTTCGGCTAAGGCTTCAGCAATTTTTATTGTTCCTTCAGCAAATTTATCCATCTCAAAAACACCGGCAGGACCGTTCCAAAGTATTGTTTTTGAATTATTAATTATTTTTGAAAATAACTTTACGGTTTCAGGCCCTATATCTAAACCCATCCACCCGTCTTTAATTTCGTCAGCCGGGGTTATTTCGGTATTTGCATCTTCTGCAAACTTATCGGCGTTTAAGCTGTCAACAGGTAATACTAAATTTACGCCTTTTGACTTTGCTTTATTTATAAGTTCTGTCGCTGTTTCAATATAATCGTCTTCAACAAGAGAATTTCCGATTTTTCCGCCTTGAGCTTTAATAAAGGTATATGTCATACCTCCGGTAATAATCAGATTATCAACTTTGTCAAGCATTTTTTCAATTACGGTAATTTTTGAAGACACTTTTGCTCCGCCGAGAATTGCCGTAAACGGTTTTTCGTGGTTCTTTAATACTTTTTGCAGATTTTTAAGTTCGTTTTCAATTAAATAACCGAACATTTTATCGTTAGGAAAAAATTGAGCAATTACCGTTGTAGATGCATGTGCTCTGTGTGCAGTTCCGAAAGCATCGTTTACATATACATCTGCAAGGTTTGCAAGTTGCTTTGCGAAATCTTTATCACCTTTTTTCTCTTCCGGATAATAACGTAAATTTTCAAGTAAAAGAATATCGCCGTTTTTCAAACCGTTAACCTCTTCTTTTACCTTATCTCCTATGCAGTCGTCAATAAAAAGAATATCTTCTCCTAGAAGTTTAGATAATTCCGGAACAACGTGTTTTAATGAGAATTTTTCCTCTTTGTTTTTGGGTCTGCCGAGATGAGACATTAAAATAACGGCACCCTGCGAAGCAATTTTTCTTATTGTAGGTAATGCAGCAGTAAGTCTTGTATTATCGCTGACTTCAAGTTTTTCATTTAACGGCACGTTAAAATCTACTCATTTTCCGGGGCTTATAGAAAGATAATGAAATTAATATTTTGATATTATATAAACTTTTTTAAATATACATTATGCAAAACATTGAAAATTACAACTTCACAGACAAAAAAGCCATTGTAAG
>CAMZKI010000118.1 GCA_947311125.1 uncultured Chlorobiota bacterium | reverse complement strand
TTTTTAATTTTATTGTTTGAAAACATAAAATATTTTTTAAGCATATGAGAAATTTGAGTTTTGAAAAGTTATTAAACAATAATCAAAAATGGATTACCGAAAAACTAAAAGAAAATCCCGATTATTTTAAAAAACTTTCGAAAGGACAATCTCCTAAATTTTTAATGATAGGTTGTTCTGACAGCAGGGTTCCTGTTACATCTTTAATAAAAGCTGAACCGGGAGAAATTTTTATTCACAGAAATATTGCAAATCAAGTTAATTTAACTGATATTAATATGCTTTCGGTTTTAGAATATTCTGTCGAACATCTGTTTATAAAACATATAATAGTTGTAGGACATTACAATTGCGGAGGAGTTGCTGCTGCCGTTGACGGGATAAATCAAGGACTTATAGAAAATTGGGTTTCTCCCGTTAATGAGTTGTACCATAAACATTCGGCGGAGCTTTCATTAATTAAAGATAACAGTAAAATGTGCGACAGGCTTTCAGAAATCAATGTTGTTGCACAAGCTCATAATATAATTAAAACCCCTGTTATGCAGCGTGCTTTTAAGTCCGGTAAATTTCCGAAAATACATGCATGGATTTTTGATATTTATACTGGAAAACTTATACAAAAAGACATAAATGAAAACGAGCTCATAAAAGAAGGTCTTTTACCGAGAAATTATTCGGATATTGTTAATTAATAAAACCTAAAACAAATGAAAATAACACGATTTTTAGCAGTATTACTCATTATTTTTTATTTTTCAACCGAGACTTTTGCCCAGAAAGAAGGTATTGATTTTGAAAAATTTGATGAGTATTCTGCAAAATCCATGAAAGAATGGAACATACCCGGAATGGCTGTTGCCGTAGTTCAGGGAGACAGCATAGTTTTTGCAAAAGGATACGGCATAAGAGAATTCGGCAAATCCGGAAAGGTTAATACTAAAACTTTATTTTCTGTTGCTTCTAACACAAAATCATTTACGGCAGCTGCCTTATCGCAACTGGTTGATGAAGGTAAAATAGATTGGGATGATAAAGTAATTGACTACCTGCCTTGGTTCAGGATGTACAATAATTACGTAACGGGCGAAATGACAATAAGAGACTTACTTTGCCACAGGAGCGGATTAAAAACATTCAGCGGGGATTTGCTTTGGTATGAAACAAATTATTCTCAAGACGAAGTAATAAAACGAGCAAGATTTCTAAAACCGGAATACGGTTTTCGCTCACATTTCGGTTATTCAAATATTATGTTTTCCGCTGCCGGAAGAATCATTCCCGAAGTTACAAATGAAACTTGGCAACAATATATCAAGACACATTTTTTTACTCCTTTAGGAATGGAAAACTCATTACTGACCGTAAAAGACATTAAAGATAAAAAGAATGTAGCAATTCCGCATCACATTACCGAAGGTAAAGACCCGTTACCTTTAAAATATATGCAATGGGATAATGTTGCTCCGGCGGCAGCAATAATTTCTAATGTTGAAGATATGAGTAAGTGGTTGATTTTGCAAATGAACGACGGAATTTACAAAGGCGATACCATTTTAAGTAAAAAACAAATATACGAAATGCATTCTGCACAAACCCCGGACAATATGAATCCGGGCTGGGCAAAATATTTTCCCGGAAAACATTTCAACAGCTATGGCTTGGGCTGGGCACTTTTTGAATATAAAGGACTAAAAGTTGTTAGCCACGGCGGCGGTGCTGACGGTATGATATCTCAAACTATGTTCGTTCCGGAAAAAAAGTTCGGAATTGTGATTCTTACAAACAGCATAAATTACCTGCCTACAGCTTTAATGTATTATATTTTAGATGATTATCTCGGTGAAACAGATAATGACTGGAGTGCATTTTTTCTGAAAGTAAAGAAGTATGTTGACAATTTAGACAAACAAGATGCAGAAAAAGCAGAAAAGGAACGAAACAGAAGTACAAAACCGGCTCTTGAATTAAAAGATTATTGCGGAACATACGGAGGAGATTTATACGGAGAATCCGAAGTGAGACTTGAAAACGGTCATTTAGTTTTAGACTTTTTACCTTCCGATATCTTGATAGGAGATTTATCTCATTGGCAATACGAAACTTTTAAAATTAAATTGCGAAATTCACCGACATTACCGGAAGGAACCGTTAATTTTATTATAGGAACAGACGGTAAAGTTGAAGAACTTAAAGTAAATATTCCAAACCCGGATTTTGACTTTACGGAATTGGAGTTTAAAAAAATATCAAAATAGCAGGAACTAATCAATATTGGGAGAAAATTGTCAAAGCAATGTTTACAGAGATTTATTTGAAGGTTATTTTTTTCTTCTTTCGTATTCCGAATAAAGGCTTATTTCTTCTTTCATCATGCGTTGCCTTAAAGTTGAAATTAATTTTGCCGTATCTTTGGCAAAGTCATCATCAAATTTTCCGGCAGAATATTTTTCAATATAGTATAGGGCAAATTTTGAAGTTTCTGCCCAATCTTTGGCAAAAAAATCTAATTTTGAGCGTAAAGAACTGTTATTTTCCGCTTCTTTTTCCAAAAAAGGATACAAATATTTATCCTCTTTTTCGATATGAGCCAAAATCAAGTCTTTTAATTTATTAACAAATTCCAACCTATTTTCTAAGCTGACAATATAATCAAAAACACTGTCAGACAGTTTTCTTAGTGCATTATGGTCGGTAACTAAATCATCTATAAGATTTTCCATTTATTTTGTTCGTTTTTTTTCAAATACAATAATAATACAAAAAACCGAAAAGAAAAAACATTTAATTATCTTCTTTTCGGCTATACTCTTTATTATCAGCTTATTCTGAAATACAAAAGTTTGTATCTTAACAAAATAGAATGCATTAAAACAAAAAATAAGCAGTCAGTTTTTAATAAATATATTGCCTGTTTAACAATTTACCTTAAAATACCTTTAGAAATAACCAGACGCTGAACTTGGTTTGTACCTTCATAAATTTGGCATAATTTAGCATCACGCATCATTTTTTCAACACCGAAACTACGGGTATATCCGTCTCCGCCCATTACCTGAACGGCATCGGTAGTAACCTCCATAGCCACATCTGACGCAAAATATTTTGCCATTGCCGAATATGTTCCCGGAGTTTTTAAGCCTTGTTCGTAATACCATGCTGCTTTCCAGGTCATAAGCCGTGCAAGTTCAACTTTTGTTGCCATTTCTGCTAACATAAACGAAACTCCTTGATTTGCAGTTACAGGCTTACCGAACTGTATTCTGTTTTTTGCCCATTCTTTGGATATTTCATATGCTGCTCTCGCAATACCGACACTTAGTGCAGCAACTCCGGTTCTTGTTCTGTCAAAAGTTTTCATTCCTATCAAAAAGCCTTCGCCTTCTCTTCCCAGTATATTTCCTTTTGGAATTTCTACGTCATGAAATTTTATTTCACTTTGAACAGAACCTCTTTGCCCCATTTTATCTAATCTTGACACCATTTCGACTCCGGGAGCATCCGTAGGAACAATAAAGCAGGACAAACTTCTGGCTCCTCTTTCGGGGTCAGCTTGTGCAAATACGGTTAAAAATTTTGACACTTCACCGTTGGTAATAAAACGCTTATGTCCGTTTACAATATATTTGTCTCCTTTCAAAATTGCAGTTGTCTTAATTCCCGCAACGTCAGAGCCTGCATTAGGTTCGGTAAGGCAATATGCAACAGCAGCTTTCTCTTCCGTAACTATACCCATAAATTTTTTAAGTTGTTCGTCGGTAGCGGCAATAAGCCAAGGAGTAAGAGCAAGCATATTTGCATCAATACTGATACCTATACCGGCACAAACAGCCCCGAGTTCTTCAGAACCCAATTGAGCATCAAAAATATTAAGTCCTTCACCTCCGTATTTTTTCGGAATTTGTGAGTTCATCAGTCCGGCATCATAAGCTTTTTTAACAACCTCCCAAGGAAATTCTCCCGACAAATCGTATTTTTCTCTTACCGGTTTTATTACCGTTTCAGCAAAATCTCTGTATTTTTCAACTATTGCCTGTTGTTCTTTTGTTAATGAAAAATCTACCATAGTTATGTCTGTTTTTTGTTATATATTATGTGAATTATTATTTTTCCAGTATTTTCTCAAATGTAGAAACTTTTATTTCGTCATACATATCATAGTGTATAGCAGACTTAATAAGAATTCCTTCCGGAACTTTACTTACAAGAATATCCCATTTTTCTTGGTTTAATGATTTTACAAAATAAGCAAAGGAGTGAGAAACGGCATTTGCCGGAAGATATTTAAAATACATTTGTGCTATTGATTTTAGCATATCCGTGTAAGGCTGCAAATCTGTCGTTGTTGACTCTGCTTCACTGTCAATCCAAGCTATGGGAACTTTTGCAATTGACTCTCTTTTAAGTATATCTGCTTTTATTAAAAGTTCAATATCAAATGCAAATTTTTTCTCGATATTGTTAAAAACTAAATCGGGAATAATTTCAGCTCTGAATGCTTTAAATCCGCACTGTGTATCGGTGATATAATTAAGCCGTTTAATCATTCGTTTCCATAAATAAATGAACAACTTTCCGCGGGAATTCCTTGCTTCTTTCTTTATTACTACTGACCTGTCTTCTCTTCTGGAGCCTATTGCAGCATACATATTTTCTTTTATTATCGGTTCTGCAAGTAAGCCCAATTGTCCAAGATGTGTAGATAAATCCGCATCAGTATAACAAATTATGTGGTTTCCGTTTCTTTTTTGTTGTGAAGCATACCACATTCCGTAAAGTATTGAACCGCCTTTTCTGCTGTCATCGGTTGTTTTTAAACCTTCAGCAACTTTTAATTTCTCATTTATAGCGTCTTGCAGATATAATACCTTAACGTTGTTGCGGAAATACTCTTTTTTTAGTATCTCTTCGGCTATTTTACCGCTGTTTTCCGAGCAGCCGTCATCAACAACAAGCATATCCCATGTAATATTTTTGAAGTCTCCTGTTAAATCTTCGATTTGTTTAATTTTTCTTATAAGAAAATTTTCTCCGTTAGGATGCTCTTTTCTTGTCAGAATTCTGTTATGTTCTTTATAAACTGCAAATACAACAGTAATATGAACGTTTTTTCTTATTTCTGATAATATTTTTTTTGAAAGGGCTGTTTTAACGGCTAAATGTGTAAATAAACTGTATTTTGATAAAATTTTAGATGTTTTTTTTTCTAATTTTCTTAACTCATTACTGTCTTTTCCGTTTTTATACAGTAAACCTGACAGATATTCTGTCTTATTACTGTCAGATTCCAAAGTTAAATCAAACTTCTCGGATGTTAATTTATTTTCAAAACTTTCTATAATTTTATCTAAATTCATCAGTTTTTTTTGCTTTGCAAAATTATGAAAAATAAAATTATTATGCAAGCATAATTTTATTCAATAATATAGTGTCAATACAATTTTTCTTTTCCCTCCGTTATTTCTGAATTCACACAAATAAACTCCCTGCCAAGTCCCCAGATTCAGCCTTCCGTTTGTAACGGGAATATTTAAAGATGTTCCCGTTAAACTTGATTTTAAATGTGCCGGCATATCATCGCTTCCTTCAAAAATATGTGTATAATACGGTTGATTTTCCGGAATAAGTTTATTAAAAATTGTTTCAAAATCTTCTCGAACAGAATAATCCGCATTTTCATTAATTGTTAGCCCTGCCGAAGTATGCTTTATAAAAACGTTTAAAATGCCGTTCTCACTGATACCTGTTAGTTCTTGCTCTATTTTATCAGTTATCAGATGAAAACCTCTTTTGTAAGCCGGAAGAATAATTTCTTTTTGAAATACCATTTTTCTCTTATTTAGGTTTACTTTTGCAATATTTTAAATTTAAAACAGTTTACTAAAAACAACAAAATTTTTTATTGTATGTTTCAGAAAAAAGCATCATTATTATTTATTGTTTTATTTTTTTTGAACTCGGTCATTTTTTCGCAAGTCGTAAGCATAAGCGGAAAAATAAAAGACGAATATAATAATAAATTGCCGTTTGTAAATATTTTCACGAAAGATTTAAAATATAAGTCTGTTTCCGATTCTGCAGGAAATTACTCAATAAAATTACCCGACAGTTATATCTCTTTATTTTTTCAGTTTTCAGATGATGAACCGTTTAAAATTAATATTCCTAAAGGAAGAAATAAGATTAATATAGATGTAACTCTCGGCACTGCAAATAAGATAGGAGATGTGATTATAGAAGCAGATAAGGTTAATGCAACAGGTATTCTTTATGTAGAAGCCAAAATTTCAGAAGTTTTACCGTCAATCTCAGGCGGGATAGAAAGTTTGATAAAAACAGAACTAGGGGTATCAGGTTCAAGAAATGAGTTAAGTTCAAAATATTCGGTAAGAGGCGGAAGTTTTGACGAAAACCTTGTTTATGTTAACGGTATTGAGATATACAGACCTCAACTTATACGAGCAGGACAACAGGAAGGTTTAAGTTTTATAAACCCGTTAATGGTTTCGGAAGCAAAATTTTCATCAGGAGGTTTTGAGGCAAAATACGGCGGAAAAATGTCTTCGGTTTTGGATATTTCTTACAAGCATGCTCTTGAAAATAAATTTTCAGTATCTGCAAGTTTGCTCGGAGGTTCTGTTTTTTTACAAAGACTAAGTAAAAATAAAAAACTCAGCTTCCTTTCGGGAGTAAGATATAAAAGCACAAGATATTTGCTTAACACTCTTGAAACTTTGGGCGACTACGACCCTAAATTCATTGATTTTCAAACTTACGTAAGTTATAACATCAATTCAAAATTTGACATTCGTTTTTTAGCAAATATTTCGGACAGTAAGTTTAATTTTATACCAAGAAGCGGTGTTACAAATTTCGGATCGATAGAAAAACTTCTGGCACTGAGTGTTTTTTATACAGGACAGGAGACTGACCGTTTTTATTCAAATACTGCAGCTGTTTCATTTAATTTTCATCCCGACAAAAATTTGAATTATTCTTTTAACTTTTCAGGATATTCAGCAAATGAAAGTGAGAAGTTTGACATAATAGGATTTTATGATTTAAACCAATTGAACAATGATATAGGTAGTGAAAACGCCGGAGACAGTATATTGAATTTAGGAAACGGAGCCTATATGCAACATGCACGAAACAAACTGTTAATAAGCGGAATGCAAGCTACGCACACAGGATATTTCAAAAAAGAAAATCACTATTTCAGTTGGGGTTTGATATATAAATATGATATTATAAATGACGAAATTGACGAATGGAATTTACTGGATTCAGCAAGCTACTCTGTGCCTTATGACGATGAGTATCTGGTAATGAATGAAAATATAAAAGCAAAAAATGAAATTGAAAATAATAGGTTTACTGCATACATTCAGGATAA
>CAMZKI010000117.1 GCA_947311125.1 uncultured Chlorobiota bacterium | reverse complement strand
CTGTTTGTTTTGCTCAAATCAATAAATCTTGAATCTATCAATTTCCAATAAGTACCGGATATGTTTTTTGTGCTGAACTAAAACTGAAAAAGAATACAAAGGAAAGAAAAATTAATATTCAGAGCCCATTTTTAATTAAAAAACTATGAACAGATTACTTTTTCTTTCCTTTGTATTCTTTTTCAGTTTTAGTTCAGCACAAAAAACATATCCGGTACTTATTGGAAATTGATAGATTCAAGATTTATTGATTTGAGCAAAACAAACAGTAACGACAGACTCTTTCTTTAAACAATTAGCTTGCGGGAAACAAATTCCGTTTTCTGACACAATAACAAAAAATTCAGACGTAATGGTTATGATGCGATAGGTTTACCCAAAGACAAATTCGGATATAATATATTTCACAAAGCTATGTGGACAAAACCTTCCGCAAGTTTTAAAGATAACGAAAGAATAGGTATGGCCATTTCTTCGGAAATCGGATTTACGTCAAAAAATCTGCATCAGGCCCATCTCAGCTATTCTGTTTATGTAAGATTTGTTACCTTAGATAAAACCGGCAATATCAAAAGCAGCATATGAGATTTCGCTCATACAAACAATTCTTATAAAACACATGCAACAGCAAAATGGGGACGTTCAGACAAACCAAATCAAAGGAAGGATAACTTTAATGTTTTTGCCGAAGCACCTTCCGCTTCATTAAAAAATCAAAGAGTTGCTATTGCTGTTACTTTCTCTTCCGGAAGTTATTATTTTGGTCATTGGATATACGAGTATCGTCGAGTTGAATAAGGTTGTTTGTTTATTATTGCCACTTACAAAGTATTATCGCTCTGTAAAAAAGTTTTGTTTTGCAATTGCAGCTTAAACAGCATTGTGCTTTCCCTTTTGTTATGACAACTTAATCATTTTTTTCTTTTGTAATACCTTACATAATGATACAGACAGCTTAAAAGAAATAATACTTTTGTTGTAATCAGCAATTATTAATTAAATTTGCAAAAACAAAAAATGGTAATAGCAAAAGATACAAAAATAGCAGACGTTATACTTAAAAACCATAACTTAATACCTATAATTTCTCGTTTTGGTATAAAATTCGGTTTCGGAGATAAGTCAATAAGGCAAATTTGTAACAGCTACGATATAAATACCGATTTCTTTCTTGAAATAGTGAATGCCTTTAATGATAAAGACTATTTACCGTATCGAAAACTGAGAGAAATGCCGCTGAATCTTACGGTAAATTACTTATTAAAATCACATTATTATTACAATAAAATAAAATTACCGTTTATAGAAAATCTTATAAGTCAGTTGGAGTGGAGAGGGGAGGATTCCGAGAAAAACAAATCTGTTTTAAAAAAATTTTTCAGCCAATACCGAAAAGAAGTAAACGAACATATTATAAATGAAGAAAAAGAAATTTATCCGTATATTCTTGAAATAGAAAAAAATTTCCTGAACGAAAATAACTTAGATTCTGAATTTGCTGAAAAACTTAAGACAAAATCAATAACTGATTATGCCGATACACACGAAGAATTGAACTCTGCTTTGCTTGATTTAAAAAACATAATTATTAAATATTTGAATCCGCCGGAAAACAGAGAGATAACAGAGCAGGTTTTAACGGAAATCTTCCGTCTGGAGAAAGATATGGCAGACCATACCGAGCTTGAAGATAAGGTTATTGTTCCGGTTGCCGCAGAAATGGAAAAAGAACTTAAAAAGCAATTATGACAACAAGTAAAGTTTCTTTTCTTATACTCGAAAAATCATATGTAATCCGTTCCGGATTAATGAAAATTTTAGGCGATTTTCCGGAAACAGGCAAAGTCTATGAACTTGAAGATTCAAGATTTCTTTTTAAAATTATAAATCGTGAACAGGTTGATGTTCTTATAGTTAATGCTAAGCTAATTGAAGATTTAACAGATGTTTTACATAAAATAAGGAATAAGTTCGATAATTTAAATTTGATTATTTTTGTAGGAACACGCCGTTCCGAGGATAATTTTCCGGGTTTTGATTTGAAAATTTCGGTGGATGAATCTAAAACCGATATCATTGAAAAATTTCAAAAATTAATACAGAAAATAAAACCGTTCGAAAAAGAAAATTTATCAGAAGAACTGTCAGAAAGAGAAAAAGACGTAGTGAAACAAATTGCATTGGGAAAAACGAATAAAGAGATAGGAGAGGCTTTATTTATAAGCACCCATACCGTTATAACTCACAGAAAAAATATAACAAGAAAGTTGGGGATTAAAACTGTTTCGGGTTTAACGGTTTATGCTATTTTAAACAATTTAATAAAAATTGACGATGCGGCACAGCCTGCCTGATTTTAATCTTAAGTTATGAAAGCAGCAATATTCGGTAAAAACTTCAATGATAATTTTAAAAGTTCACTGAACAAATTTTTTGATATTCTGAAAGAAAATAAGGTTGAACTTATGATTTATGAACCGTATTTTCGCTTTATATCAGAAAATTGCTCTTTTGCTCCGGATGTTTACACTCTTTATAATGAGCCTTTTACTGATTATTTGCCGGATTTGGTTTTCAGCATAGGCGGTGACGGAACTTTTTTAGATGCCGTTTCTTACGTAAAAGATAACGAAATCCCGATTGTCGGAATTAACAGCGGACGTTTAGGCTTTTTGGCAAATATTTCAAAAGAAGATATCCCGAAAGCCTTAAAAGCAATATTTGAAAACAGATTTACGCTTGAGAACAGAACTTTGCTGGAGGTAAATACCGATAAAAAATATTTCAGCGAATTTAATTTTGCTTTAAACGAAGTAACTGTATTAAAAAGAGATTCAGGCTCTATGATAACAATAAATGTTTATGTAAACGGAGAATTTCTGAATACGTATTGGGCAGACGGGCTTATACTCTCAACTCCCACAGGCTCAACGGCATACTCTTTAAGTTTGGGCGGTCCTATTGTGGTTCCGGGGTCAAGTAATTTTATAATTACTCCCGTAGCCCCCCATAATCTTACGGTTCGACCTATTGTTTTGCCCGATGATTATGACATTACGATAAAAGTTACGGGAAGAGCCGAAAATTATTTACTTTCGATAGATTCACGTTCTGTTGTAGCAGAGAAGAATACGGAGATTTGTGTTAAAGCGGCAAGTTTTAAAATAAAAACGGTCAGGATTGAAGGAAATACCTTTTTTAATAATATTCGCGATAAATTGATGTGGGGTTTTGATAAAAGAAATTAAGAAAAAAAATGGAGATTTTATTTTATCTCCCTTTTTTAAGTTTTTTATTCTAATACAAGTCCCCGTTTCTCTGCAAATTTTTGCTGAGCATCTGCAAATTTTCTGAAAGCTTCAGTATACTCTTCTTCTATTTTATCCAGAAGTTCATTATATCTGTTTTCTTCTGTTTCTGTGTATTTATCATTCGGTAGTTTATAAATTTCCAACTGTTCTTTATACTCATTATTCAGATGTTTTTTTAATATATTTAGTAAATTCAATAAAGCGTCTTTAAATTCAGAATTGCCGTCAAAGTCTCCGATTTCCTCAACTTTTTTAACAGCTTTTTCTATTTCAGAAATTGCCTCATTCATTGCCGGCTCAATTAGTGCAGGGTCATAAGTTGCAAATGCATTATCTAAGGCATTAATTTTATCAATAACATTAAGTTCAATATTTGTTAATTTATTATTGTAATTAACAGCATCGTCGGTTGTAGGGGCGCATTTGGTTAAAATAAAAGATAAAACCAGAAAAAGACTTAATTCTTTCATAATAAAGAATCTAATTAGTAATGTTTAATTTATTTTGTTATAATAATCTTTCCTTTCACGTTCCTTTTTTCTGATATATCAAAAATTAATGTGTCCGTAATTGTATCTTTAAAACTTATATTAACAGACTTGTCGTTTGTTCTGAGTGTGAAAAAATCATTATGTTTTGCAAGGTAAAAAATAAGCGTGTCAGGTATTATGTTTTTTTTAATAACAGTATCTGTAACTCTATTTGCATTATCTTCTTCTGCTGTAGCAGTATCTCGAAAAAATAAAATTTTTTTACCTGACAATTCTTCTTTGTTAATATACAGGTAACGTGCCCCTGTTATTATAAGTGCAAGAATAAATATTTTTGCAAAAGGCGTCAGTTTTAATCTTCTTGTCATCGTGCGGATATTAATCTTTTGACAATTTTTCTATATCGGATAACTCGTTTTCTTCTCTTTTTATTTTTAATAAGTCTTCATCTTTCGGTTCTCCGAACAAAAATGAAGACCCTTCTTTTTCAAACTTTTCCAGTATTTCAAGACCTTCTTGCTCATAAACACCGTTTTGCAAATCAATACTGTCGATAAAATTACCCGAAACCTCTATAAATCTCTCCATTTCGCCTATCTTATTGTGTATATCTTCAACAACGGTTTCGGTTGCCATGTCAAATATTAAACGTTTATCAGGGTCGCCTTGTATTATTGACATTGCACGTTTCATGGCAGAATGGCTGGTTTTAATTGCTTTAAGCTCTTGCTTTCTCATACGAACGTCATTTTCCGTATCCTGAATCAAGTATCCGGAATTTACATAAATCTTATTTAAGACCTTATACAGTACCAGCATCTTGTCAAGTAACCGTTGGTATCTTTCGTTAGTGTCTTTAAGTCTTCCGTATTGGCGGGTGTTAATTGTAATAAGTTCGTTTTTACCTTGTTTTTTAGCTTGTTCGGCAAGTTTAATACTGTGCTCCATTTCACGTCTGTTTTTTAATATTATGGTTTTAAGCTGTGAAATTTGACCTTTAAGTTGTGTAATATGCGTATTCATTTTTCGCATACTTTTTTTCAGATAATCAACATAATTTTCAAGGATTTTTATAGGATCAATTTGAACAAATAAGCCGGTAATGCGTCGCATAAAGCCTTTATACATATACCAAATAAGATTTCTTGCTCTTTTGTCAAAAATAACATACAACAAAGCTGCAACAGCTGCTCCGAGAGCAATGGTACTTATCGTATTTTTCAGCAAACTTGTTATGAAATTGAATATAGGAATATGATAAACGGCAATAACAACAACTCCGGCAATTAAAAATAATGCTCCTGTTTTTCCTTCAGGTCTTTGCCAAAATGATTTTTTTTTAACGGAAGGTAATTGATTTGTCATTTTTTATTTTTTACTTGCAAATATAGTTAAAAAACTAAGTTGTAATTAACTTTTTAACCTTAAATTACTACATTTTGTTTATTTATAGTTAAATTTATGGCTTTTGATATCAATAATTATTTAATTTTACAAATTCTGACGATAAAAATCATATGATGCGTTACAAAAAAGCGTTTTATTTAATAATCGGGTTGTTAGTTTTGATGTTTACGGAAAGTCTTACTGCACAGGTTAAAGAAAGTCCTTTAAAAACACGCATACTTTTTATTTTCGATGAATCATACAGTATGAACGGAAATTGGGAAAGCGGAAGGAAAATTGACATTGCAAAAAATTTACTGATTAAAATGGTTGACAGCCTTAAAGATATGGAGAATCTTGAGATGGCATTGCGAATGTACGGAAACAGAAGTAAGGTGCCGCCGCAGGATTGCAGTGACACACATCTTGAGGTTCCGTTCAGTAAAAACAATGCCGAACTTATAAAGCGTAAGCTTCAGACTACCGTTCCGAAAGGCACTACACCCATAGCTCGTTCGTTGGAAGAAGCCGGGGATGACTTTCCGCCCTGCTCAAATTGTAAAAATATTATCATTCTTATTACCGACGGCAAAGAAGAATGTAAAGGCGATCCGTGTAAAATAGCATTAACGCTTCAAAATAAGGGTATTACCATACGTCCCTTTATTATAGGAATTGGATTAGACGTTGAATTTAAAAAAGCGTTTGAATGTATAGGAGACTTTTATAATGCAACTAACGAAGAGCAATTTTCAAATATAATGAAGAAAGTCGTAAAAAAGTCTCTTTACGGAACTTCGGCAGAAATAGATTTACTTGATATATACGGAAAGCCTACCGAAACAGATGTAAGTATTACTCTTTTTAATCAGAAAACAGGAACATTATATAAAAACTTTATTCATACCCTGAATTATAAAGGAGCCCCGGATACTATAGTTCTGCCGTCAAGCATTAAATACAAGATGAAGGTTCATACCATTCCTCCTGTTATAAAGGAAAATATTGTAATAAAAGAAGGAATACACAATAAAATTACTGCAAAAACTCCGCAAGGTAAACTTAATATAATTCAAGAAAGAGGTCTTGAACTTAAAGGTGTGAAATGTATAGTCAGAAAACACGGAAGTATGCAAACTCTTAATGTTCAGGAAATTTTTGATCCCGTAAAATATCTGACCGGAACTTATGATATTGAAATTTTGAGTAAACCCAGAATTTATATAAATAATATAAAGATAAATCAAAGTAAAACAACCTCCGTAAAAATAAAACAACCCGGACTGGCGAATATTTATCTGCCTTCAAAAGGTTACGGAGGAATTTATAAAGTTGAAAAAGGTGATGTTAAATTTGCAGATGATTTGAATCAAATAACCCTAAAAAGTGTTTACTTACAACCCGGGCACTACATTGCCGTTTATCGTCCTGCCGGAATTAAGATGACTTCAATGTCAAAAGAACGTCACTTTATTATAAAATCCGGTCGTTCCGTTACTGTAAGCTTAAAGTAAAACAACTTAAGATAATCGGATATGTCTAAAAGAAAAAAAATAATTTCTGTTGCAATTTTTTTGATAACAATTGTTGCCGGAATAGTTTTTATACTCGAGCCGGGCAATAAAAATAATATTACTTCCGGTCTGTTTACCGTTAAAAATACCTCTGAAGTTTCAAAAATAGAGATAATACAAAACTCTGAAAAAGTAGATTTGACAAAACAAAATAAAAATTGGACTATTGACGGAAAATATCCTGCAAACAAGGAAGCTGTAAAAAAACTCTGTCAACTTCTTACAGAAACCAAAATAAGCAAACCGGTTCTAAAGTCGAAAAAAGATTCTTTAAAAAATATGCTGATTAATAAAGGCAAAATTATCAAGATTTATGGCAAAGATAATGAGCTGATTAAAGAATTGAGGGTAGGAGATTACAATAAACAGATAAAAGGGACATATATGCTTAATCCGGCAGCCCCCGAACCCTTTGCAGTTAATATTCCGGGTGTTGACAATGATTTAAACTACCGTTGGAATACAAACTCCGTTTATTGGTTAAATCCTGAGATTTTTTCATATAAACCTAATGAAATAAACGAAATAACCATAAAATATACAAATACCTTTAAAAAATCATTTCAGCTTAAAATATCGGGAGATACAGCATTTTTATTCAATTTATCTGATAATTTTCAGGTTCAGAATATTAATCTGAAAAAAACAGGAAGCTATTTAAGTTATTTTATGAACGTAAAATTTACCTCAGAAACTTCCGGTGCTGAAAAAATTAAAAGAGAACTTCTTAAAAAGAAAGAATTTGCCGACATTACCGTAAAAGATATATACGGAAATACAAAAAACGTAAAACTGTATAAAATTAAAAGTGCCGATAATAAAGGCGGCTTCGATTTAAATAAACTCTATGCCGTCATTAACAGCGATGATGTCGTTATCGTTAAATATATTGATTTTGATTTAATTTTAAAAGATATTAATTACTTTATAAACTGATTTTCTATGATATTATCAATGACAGGTTACGGAAAGAAAACCGCTTATATTAACAATAAAAAAATAAGCATTGAAATAAAGACTCTTAACAGTAAAAACTTAAATCTGCAGGTAAAAATACCGGAATCATACAATAATAAAGATTTAGAAATAAGAGATTTGCTGGCAAGAGAACTGAAAGGCGGAAAAATCAGTTTTATTCTGTCAGTTGAAAATAATAATATCGAAGAAATTAATCTTGATAAAGAAAAAATAAGTGCTTACTACAGAGTTCTTGCCGAAATTGCCGAAGAAAACAACCTTAACCCCGAAAATCAAAATATATTACAAGTCGTTTTAAGTCTGCCTGACGTTGTTAAAAGCCGGGATGAAGAAGAAAATTCTGACGAATGGCAAGAAATAGTTAATTTAATTACAGAAACAATAAAAGAGGTTAATAAATTCAGATTGCAGGAAGGAAAATCTTTAGAGAAAGATATCTCTGAAAATATAGAGCAAATTGAAAAACTTATACCCCAAATTGAAAAATACGAAAAAGAGCGAACAGAAACTGTTAAAGAACGTTTAAAGCTGAAATTAAGTGAATTTCTTGAAGGTGACAAGCAAAATAAAGACAGATTTGAACAGGAAATTATATATTTCTTGGATAAATTTGACATAAACGAAGAAAAAATCCGATTAAAAAATCATTGCAGATACTTTATTGAAACAATGCAACAAAATGAAATTGTCGGAAATAAACTCGGCTTTATAGCTCAGGAAATAGGACGCGAAATAAATACGTTGGGCTCAAAAGCAAATCATGTCGAAATACAAAAAATAGTCGTTAATATGAAAAATTATCTCGGCAAAGTTAAAGAGCAAAGTCTTAATGTTTTATAAAAACGGAACTAATTACAGATTGAAAACTGCATAAAATTATTAAAGCACTATATTTCAATATAATGAAAATAAAAAATATTTTAATTTTAATAAGCCTTATTTGGTTG
>CAMZKI010000116.1 GCA_947311125.1 uncultured Chlorobiota bacterium | reverse complement strand
GCCCGAAATTTTGTAGTGGTACCATTTGAGAAAACAGTAGAACTAAAAAACCGGCTGCAACCGAAACCACATTTATTATAATGGCTTTACCACTTATCATAATTGTATCTTCAAGCGATTTATTTAAATTACCGGTTTCTTTTAATGCATGGTTAAAATGTGTTATTACATGGATAGAATAATCAATACCAATACCCAAAGCTATACTTGCAACTAACACAGTTGCAATATCTAATGATATTCCGGCAAAGCCCATAAAACCAAATAAAACAGCAATAGTTGCAATAATAGGGATTGTGGCATAAACACCCTTTGAAAAAGATTTTAGAATTAAGCCTACGATTATAAGGACAAAAAGAATTGCAATAATCAGGCTGCTTGCTTGACTTGAAAGTAAACTTTCGTTCATGCGTACATATACCGAAGGCATTCCCGTAAGTTGAATTTGGCAATTCTCTGTAGAATTTTCATCGATGAATTTATTCATGTAATCAATAAATTCTTCCATTGCTTTGGTATCGGTTGATACAAATTTGGATTGTATAATTGCTTCATCAAGTTCATAGGTAACTAATTGCGGCATTATATCTTGTCCGTCAAGCAAAAACCAAAGTTGCTCTATTTTTTCTTTGGTGTCAGGAATATGTTTACCTTCTCCCATAGCATTGTTCATTTCCTCTACTAAATCAGCCACAGATTGTGTTGTTGAAATATTAGGACTTTCCTCCATATAGTCTTCTGTTTTAATCATTATATTCAAAAACTCAGGGCTTTGAACATCTCCTTTAAATACAACAAATACCGGCTGTGAGCCTCCAAATTTCTTTTGCATAATATCTTCCGATACTCTTGTGGGATTATCCTTTTTAAAATACTCCTGCATATTAACACTGGTTTTAATAAGAAACATACCACCAATACTTAATAAAATAAGTAAACTCCATGCAGTTAATGTATATTTTGGATGTTTAAATAATAAGTTAACCAATGGTTTTAGTATATTTTTTGATATAAAGTTGCTTTGTTCCTCATTGTCATGCTGTTTTTCGTTAGTATTCTTTTTATACATTGAAAATGCCGAGATAACTGCAGGGATAAAGAAAAGAGATAAAAGAAGTGCGAATACAGTTCCTATTGATGTAAATATCCCAAAATCACGTATCATGGTTAAGTAAGCACCAAAAACAAAAGACACAAAACCTATTGCAGTAGTTACGGCTGCCAATACTACCGGAATAAAAATATATGCAAGTGCTTTTATTAAGGCTTGTTTACGGTCTTTATCATAGGTTTGATTTATTCGGTTAAGCACATGAATAGAATAAGCACTACCTACCGCTAATAAAATAATGGGAATATTATTTGAAATCATCGTAAGTTCATAACCCGATATTTGCATTAATCCAAGTGTCCAAACAACTGCAATTAAAGCTGTAAGCAAAGGAAAAATAACTCCTCTTTTTGAGCGGAAACTTAAATATAAGATTAATGCAATTAAGAGGAAAACTACCGGAAGCAACCAAATAATATCAGCCATTATCAGGTCAGACACATCATTCATCATAATCGGTAAACCTCCGTAATAAACCTTTTCCGGTAGGTTCATTTGTTCTACTTTATTTTTTACGATAGCTGCAACCGCTTGCTTATCGGCTTCGTCGAGCATAGTGAACATTATAAGAGTGGCTGTTCCGTCTTCTGAAATAATTGAGCCTTTATACATATCTTTGGAATAGATATATTGTTTTAAGCTGTCTAATTCAGCTTGTGTATCAGGAAGGTCATATTCGTCAACCAGCTTACCTATTTCTAATCCAAACTCAGAAGTTTTTATATCAATTATATCTGTAAGGCTTGATACAGTTAAAATACCTTCGGTAACTTTTAAACTATCGGTTATTTGTTTAATGTGTTCAAATACTACGGTTTTAAAAATATCATCGGTTTCTAAAACAATCATTCCCATATCATTTCCACCGTATTTTTCACCAATATCTTTATAGAGTTTTGCTATCGGATCGTTGTCCGGTAAAGAACTGATGACATCAGAATTGATATGGATATTTTTTAATTGTAAACCGAAAAATAGGGTTAATGCAACTACTACCACTATTATTAGCCATTTTAATTTTACTGCTAAGTCTGCTATTTTATTCATTTTTTTGATTAATTTGTACTTTTATTGTTTTATAGTCAAATGTTGATAAAAAAAATTATTTTGATATCCCCTTTATTAAAATACCTAACATATCGTCAAAATAAGGGGCCAGATTATCGTATTTATTCTGGATAAAAAATGGTATTTCCAAACCTTTAAGCACCATTATGAATACATCAAAAACAATTTCTTTGTTTTTAAGTTCAAGAAATTCACCGCTATTGATTCCTTCTTCAATAATTTGTCCGATTTTAAGTTTTTCCCATTCGTCAAGATCCTTTCTTAAATCATCAATAAAATCAAAGTGTTCAAAAAAATCAGCTTTTAAAGTTTCATGGTAATTTGCGGCAGAGTTTAAAACTTCCATTCTTTTAAGTAAATATTTTTTAATTTTTGTATCGGGTGTAAGTTTTTCATCATTTACAATTACAGATAATTGCATTTTTAGATTTTCTATTTCTTGAGCAACCACCTCTTTGAACAGTTCTTCTTTACTCGCAAAATAATAATACAAGGAACCTTTTGCTTTTCTAGCTATCTTCGCAATCTCGTCCATTGAAGTTTTATGAAATCCAAACCGACTAAAAAGTTTGGTTGCAACACTTATTATTTTGCGAGTAAAGAAGAACTGTTCAAAGAGGTGGTTGCTCAAGAAATAGAAAATCTAAAAATGCAATTATCTGTAATTG
>CAMZKI010000115.1 GCA_947311125.1 uncultured Chlorobiota bacterium | reverse complement strand
TTCTCAATCTTCTCAACGATTTCGTTCGCGCAAGAAAAAAGTTTGATAAAATCATCAACTTTTTTCTTGCGCGAACGAAATCGTTGAGAAGATTGAGAATACCGTAATAAAAATTGTTTTCAGTAATGTTCTGTTAATCATAATTGAAATATTTTATAATATAATTTAGAGTATAAGCAAAAGTCGTGCAAGAAATTTTAGGCTTTTAAAGTCCCGGCTTAAGTCAGTAGTTGTATATACCTTAATTTATTAGGATTTTAATATGTATCTGTATAGTTTTTATCGGATAACAATAGTTTTGAAAAAATAAAAACACTTATCTTTGCAAAATTTCTTTCAAAAAATATGAAATTCATAGACGTAAAAGGAGCAAGGGTTCATAATCTTAAAGATATTGACGTAAAAATTCCGCGAAATAAACTTACCGTAATTACCGGTTTAAGCGGCAGCGGAAAATCTTCGCTTGCTTTTGATACAATATATGCCGAAGGGCAAAGACGTTATATTGAAACTTTTTCTGCCTATGCACGCCAGTTTCTCGGTAATTTGGAACGTCCGGATGTCGATAAAATTACCGGTTTAAGTCCCGTTATTTCGATTGAACAAAAAACAACCAATAAAAATCCGCGTTCCACCGTAGGCACAGTTACCGAAATATATGATTTTTTAAGATTGCTTTTTGCCAGAGCGGGAGAGGCATATTCATATAATACCGGAGAGAAAATGGTACAATATACAACTGAGCAAATCTTAAAAATAATATCAGAAGAGTATAAAGGCAGAAAAATAATACTAACTGCACCCGTTGTAAGAAGCCGAAAAGGACACTACAGAGAACTTTTTGTAAACATCAGAAAAAAAGGATACATACAAGCATTTATTAACTGTAAATTGACAGAGCTTGTTCCGGGTTTAAAACTTGACAGATATAAAACACATAATATTGAAATTGTAACGGATAAATTAAAAGTTAACGAAAAAAATTATGACAGGTTAAAAAAATCTGTTCAAACAGGATTAAAAGAAGGTAAAGGGGTAATCTTAATATATGATTTTGAAACAAATAAATCCCGTTATTTCAGTAAAAATCTAATGTGTCCGACAAGCGGACTTTCTTATGATATTCCGGAACCGAATTCTTTTTCGTTCAATTCGCCGAAAGGGGCTTGCCCCGAATGCAAAGGACTAGGTGTTGTCAATAAAATTGACTTTAATAAAATTATTCCTGACACTTCATTGTCTGTTAAGAACGGTGCCGTAAAATCTATAGGAGAATATAAACCGTCGCTTGTTTTTATGCAAATAGAAGCAATTCTCAAATCTGCAGGATTAACTTTAAAAACTCCTGTTAAAAAAATTCCGAAAGAAATTCTTGATAAAATTTTATACGGGACAAATGAAGCTGTTATAATCGAAAATCTGAATGTCGGAATAAAATCAAAGATTGAGCTTAATTATGACGGTATTTATTCTTATCTCGAAAGGCATATTAACGGCTCAGGGGTGGAGTCTAAGCATATTGCCGACAATTATTTCAGCGAAGAAATTTGTCCGGTATGCAAAGGAAAACGCCTAAAAAAAGAATCTTTATGGTTTAAATTTGCAGGTAAAAATATAACGGAAATTGCCGAACTTGATATTTCGGAATTGTATGTTTTTTTGTATGATGTTAAGAATAAATTATCTGAAAAACAAAATATTATAGCCGGTGAAATATTAAAAGAATTACTTACAAGAATTAAATTTCTGCTTGACGTAGGCTTAGGATATTTGAATCTTAACAGAACTTCAAAAACATTATCCGGAGGAGAAAGTCAGAGAATTCGTTTGGCATCACAAATCGGCTCTAAGTTGGTAAATGTTTTGTATATTCTTGACGAACCCAGCATAGGCTTACATCAGAGAGATAACAGAAAACTCATACATTCATTATTGCAGCTTCGAGATACCGGAAATTCCGTAATAGTTGTAGAGCACGATAAAGATATGATGCTTTCGGCAGACTATATTATTGATATGGGACCCGGAGCAGGAAAACACGGAGGAGAAATTTCGGCTTGCGGAATGCCCGAAGAAATTTTAAAAACAAATACGCTTACGGCAAAATACCTGAAAGGAGAAAAACAAATTGAAATTCCCGAAAAAAGGAGAAAAGGTAACGGAAAAGAAATTATTCTTACGGGGGCAAGCGGAAATAATCTGAAAAATATTACCGTTAAATTCCCTCTGGGAAAATTTATTTCCGTAACAGGAGTTTCGGGCAGCGGAAAATCAACATTGGTTAATAATACACTGCATCCTGTTTTAAGCCGTCATTTTTATCGCTCAAATAAAAAAAACTTGCCGTATAAATCAATAAAAGGCATTGAAAATATTGACAAAGTAATTGAAATAAATCAATCTCCCATAGGCAGAACTCCGCGCAGCAATCCGGCAACTTATACAAAAGTATTTGATGAAATCAGGAAATTATTTACACAACTTCCCGAATCAAAAATACGCGGATATAAACCCGGACGCTTTTCATTTAACGTAAAAGGAGGCAGATGTGAAACTTGTCAAGGAGCAGGACTTCGCACTATTGAGATGAATTTTTTGCCTGATGTTTACGTGCATTGCGAAGATTGTCGAGGAAAAAGATACAACAGAGAAACTTTGGAAGTCCGTTATAAAGGTAAATCAATCAGTGATGTCCTGGATATGACAATTAATACTGCTTACAATTTTTTTGAAAACATTCCTAAAATAAAAAAAATATTAAAAGCGTTAAAAGAAGTAGGTTTGGGCTATGTAACTTTGGGACAGTCTTCCGTTACGCTTTCCGGCGGCGAAGCCCAACGCGTAAAACTTGCAACCGAACTTGCCAAAAGAGATACAGGAAAAACACTTTATATATTAGACGAACCTACGACAGGCTTGCATTTTGAAGACATAAAAATGCTGCTTACCGTATTAAACCGTTTGGTTGATAAAGGAAACACAGTTATTGTTATAGAGCATAATCTTGATGTTATTAAAGTAGCCGATTATATTATCGACATAGGGGCAGAAGGCGGTATATCAGGCGGTTACATAATTGCAGAAGGAACACCTGAAGAAGTAATTAAGAATAAAAAAAGCTATACCGCAAAATTTCTTAAAAAAGAATTAACTTCAAAATAAAAAGGTTTCAAAAAAAAATTATAAATTTGAAATTCGTTTCAATTCAAAATATTATTCATTAAATACCAAAATTATGAAAAAATTGTTTATTTTTTTAGTATCTGTGTTTTTTGCATTCAGCATTAATGCACAACTGATTATTTCAGAAATCGCAGACGGAACAGGAACCGGCGGTTATCCGAAATATGTTGAGGTTACCAATACGGGAACTTCTGCAATCGATCTTTCTGCTTTCAAAATCAGAAAATCTGCAAACGGCGCAGGTTTTACAGATGCTTTTACATTTCCGGCATTTAACTTACCGGCAGGAGAAAGCTATGTTGTAACAAATATTGATAATGTTACGGCAGGTCAATTGTGGACGGACTTTAATTTAACCGCACCTGCAAATGCTTCTTACGGAGTAACGAACATAAACGGGAATGGTGATGACGCTTATGCTCTGACTGATTTAACCGATAATGTGTTAGATATATACGGAGAAGAGCTTGTTGACGGAACAGGTTCTACTTGGGAATATTTAGATTCCTATGCATACAGAAACAGCACAGTTGTTTTACCTAACACAACATTTACTCAATCAGAATGGACGACGGCAGCACCTAATACATTAGACGGACAATCTGCCGATTTGTCTCCGTATTTGACACCGGGTGTTCACGTATTTATTGCTAACGACCAAACATCAACCGTAACGGCACCCGGCACACAGTTGCCTGCCGGAACAATATCTTCAATTGCACCTGACAGTGTTCCTGTATTACGGTTTGATATTACCGATGCCGCAACAGGTGACGGTTTGCCGACAATTGTAAACGGTATGTATTTTGTTGCCGGACCAAATAATACATTAGATCTTACGCAAAATATTAACGGCGGCGGAGTTTATGATTTAACAAATGGTGCAGTCGTATCATTAACAGGGCAGCCTGTTGTGAATCCGGGTAATGTTTTTTTACCCGTAAACTTGACCGTGCCTGACGGCGGAACAATTTCCCTCGAGGCATATGTTTATATTAATAATGCAAATGCACCTGACGGAGGTATCCTGCAATTTCAGATAAATGCTGCAAATCACGGCTTTACTGCAGATGTAAACGGATCTGTATTTGAAGCAACTTTAACAGGCGGTGATATTGTAGGGAATAACTTTACAGTTCAAGTTGTTGCAACTCAGTTGTCATTTACGCAACAACCTTCAGATGTCGCAGCCAACTCTGTTATGACACCGGCAGTTACGGTTGCTGCAACGGATGCCGGAGGCAATATTGATATTGATTATGCTTCAACAGCTATAACACTTGGGTTTACGGGAGCAGGAAATATGTCAGGAACAAATCCCGTAAATACAATATCCGGAGTAGCAACGTTTAATGATTTATCTTTTGATGCTGTTGAAAGTAATGTTACTCTTACGGCAAACGGCGGAACTTTCTCTCAAGTAACAAGTGCAGCGTTTAATGTTACGGTTCAGGGCGGCGGAACTTCTTGTGCAGATGCTTTGGCAATAGATGTAGGGACTCATACTGCCGTTCATACAACAGTTGATGATTACGACCAGTGGTATGTCTATACAGCTGCAGCCGACGGAATAATAACTGTTGAAAATTGCAGTTCAGGATACACCGGAGATACATATGTTGAAATTATAGAAAATAATTGCGGAGGGACTAATTGGAACAGTGCTGACAATGTTTGCGGAACAACAGGAACATTAGAAACTTTATCATTTACCGTTACAGCCGGCGAAAGTTATTATATAGGTTGGGGCGACCGGAACATTACAACACCCGGTCAATATGACTGGACATTGTCTTTCAGACCGACAATAAATATTATTGATGCTTATGCCGTAAGCAATAATGAGTTGGTATTGAAATATGAGTCCGGTTTAACTTCTGTAAATCCTGCTGATTATACTTTAACGGCAACAAGCCAGACTACCGTTAATTTTAATAGTGCAAGTATTGACGTAACAGACCCGACAATTGTTCATTTAACGGCAGCTTCAAATTTTGCGATTAATACCATTAGAGAAATATTAATGACTCATATAATAATACGACGTATCAATTTTATGCCGGCGTATTACCGGTTTCATATACAAATACTGCTAACAATCCCGATACAGTAATACAGGGCTATAATTTGACTCTGAGAGGTGTTGTAACGGCAAATGATAATTTTAATCAAGTTTGGATACAAGATTCAAATGACCCGATGTCAGGAGTTTTGATATACAGTTCTTCTTTTGATGCCTTGGTTTCGGTAGGAGACACTGTTACAATAACGGGACAAAAAGCTTTTTATAACGGACTGACTGAAATTATAAATCCCGTATTAATCAACTCTGTAAGCGGAGGAACACCGACTCCGGCTGTTATTAATGCAGCAAATTTGGAATATTACAAAGCACAAGACGACCCTGCAGCAGAGCCTTGGGAAGGGCAGTTGGTTACTGTAAGCGGTATTGTAATTGACAGTCTGAATTCTGCATATTTTGAATATTTCGGGCATGATTGTTCGGGCAACATAATTTGTATAAATGATGATGTTGATTATCAATACGGCAGTGGTTTTGCTTTAACAACCGGAAGTGTGTACAGTATTACCGGCGTTGTAACCTACTCAAACGGTCATTATAAAATAAACCCGCGAGGGACATCAGACGCAACGGAAACAGTAAGAGATTTTACTTCACTTGTTGAAGATCCGGCATCTCAAGTTACGGATGCAATAATTGACGGAACTGTTCCGGTTGATTCTCTTAATGCAATCGAAGCATTCAAATTTAAAATTATCGATGAAGGAACTGACGGTTTACCGACAAAATTATCGCAATTTGATATATATGCGGGACCGAATAACACTGTTGATCTTACCGGAAATGCAATTGCAAGCGGGTGGTTTGATTTCGGAGATGCTGCCAACCCGATAGTTTTTACCGCAGAACCGAGTTTCAATACCGACCATTTTACTTTTTATGTAGACCCCGAAACTGCAATAATTGATAACGGAACAAGCCGAGAAGTGATTTTACATCTTTGGTTTAATCCGGCTTATTTGGTTGATGAAAGTGTATTGCAATTTATGATAAAAGCTGACCCGCACGGCTTTGTTTCCGAATGTACGAATTCTCAATTTGCAGGAACTATTTCTGCAGATGTTGTCGGAGGAAGTTTAACAATTGACACAAATGTAGGAATTAAAGATGTTTCGGAAAGTCACATTAAAGTGTTTCCTAATCCTGCAAATAATGTCTTATTTGTGCAAAGTGCCGAAAATATTTCAAATATTTCGATAACTGATGTTCTCGGAAGAAATATAGAAACGGTTAATATCAATTCGGATTTTGCCGAAATAAATATTGCAAATCTTACAGAAGGAGTATACTTTATTCGAATTAATACTGAAAACGAAAACTATATCATAAAATCTTTCATTAAAAAATAATTAAACAAAAATAAACATAACGCCGGTAATACAGCCGGCGTTTTTTATTAACAAATTTTGCAACTTTAAAAAAATGATTACTTTTGCATCCTGAAATTAATTAATATAAAATTAAAAACAAAAGAATTATGATGAATCAGTATGAAACCGTTTTCATTGTTACTCCCGTTTTATCTGAAGATCAGGTAAAGGAAACGGTACAAAAATTCAAAAAAATTCTCACCGAAGGAGGTGCGGAAATTTTGACTGAAGAAAACTGGGGGCTAAAAAAATTAGCTTACCCCATAAAACACAAGACGACAGGTTTTTATAACTTAATTGAATTTAAAGCCGAAGGTGCTCTTATCGAAAAGTTAGAAACTGAATTTCGCAGAGATGAAAGAATTATTCGTTTTTTGACATTTAAAATGGATAAATATGCTGTTGAATATTCGAATAAAAAGAAAAAAATGAAAAAAGAAAATTCTAATTAAAAAGGAGGAGAAAAAATGGCTGATAAAAACGTAAGATATTTAACGCCGGTAGCAGTTGATACCAAAAAAGAAAAATACTGTCGTTTTAAAAAACACAGAATAAAATACGTTGATTATAAAGATCCGGAATTTTTAAAACAATTCTTAAACGAGCAAGGTAAAATTTTACCCAGACGTTTAACCGGTACATCTTTGAAATACCAGCGTAAAGTTGCAAAAGCCGTAAAAAGAGCAAGACACCTTGCTATTTTACCCTACGTAACCGATTTAATGAAATAAATTTAACAATTAAAAAAATTGTTTTGATATGGAAATTATTTTAAAAGAAGATATAAACAATTTAGGATATAAAGACGATATCGTAGAAGTAAAAAGAGGCTATGCGGTAAATTATCTTATCCCTAAAGGACTGGCTGTAAGAGCTGACAAATCGGCGAAAAAAGTTCGCGAAGAAAATTTAAAACAACGTGCCCACAAGGAAGAAAAACTTCGTCAGGATGCTCAGGCAATTGCAGAAAAACTTAAGAATAAAGAAATTAAAGTAGGAGCAAAAACAAGCTCTAAAGGGAAAATTTTCGGCTCTGTTACAAATATCCAACTTGCAGATGCAATTAACAAAAAAGGCTTTGATATTGACAGAAAGAAAATAACAATCGTTGAAAAAGAAGTAAAAGAAGTGGGCAAATACAACGCAATAATT
>CAMZKI010000114.1 GCA_947311125.1 uncultured Chlorobiota bacterium | reverse complement strand
AATTAAATTATTATTATTTACGAAAAATTAAATTTGTATTTTCAAGATGTTTATTTTAGAATTGCAGTATTATAAGGTTTAATTTATTTTGAAAAAACTTCTTTTTAGAACAGGTATTTTACTTAACTGGATTTTTGCCGTTTTGTTGTTATTTTCGGGCTTATCAGTTTTTATAAGCCCGGATATTATTCCTTATACGGCGTTGTTGGGTTTGCTTTTTCCTTTTTTAATTTTTATAAATATTATTTTCCTGGTTTTCAGAATTTTTTATAAAAAAGGCTATTTTTTTATATCTCTTTTGGCTTTAGTATTAAATTTTTACAGAATAAAAGATTCTTATGCTTTTCAAAATAAAAAAGTTGTGAGCGCTCCGGTTAATCCTTTAAAAGTTATGTCTTACAACGTAAGAATGTTTGATATTTACAATTGGACGGGTAATAATTCCGGAGACAGTATTTTAGAAATTATTAAAAGAGAAAATCCTGATATTATATGTATTCAGGAATTTTATTCAAATAATAAATTTGATTATCAAAGTAAGATAATAAATATTCAGAAAACGAAAGATTATATTATTTCTTCAAAAAACAAATCAGGATATTCCGGAAATGCTGTTTTCAGCAGATATCCCATTATTTCAAGCGGCTATGTTGACGTAGGTTCCGAAAAACAAAAGTGTATTTACGCAGATATTGTAAAGTTCAGAGATACCGTACGGGTTTACAGTATTCATTTAGCATCAATTCATTTGGATGATAATGATTATGAATTTATGAAAAAAATAAACGAAAATGATAAGGAAAAAAATATTGAAGGTGTAAAGGGTATAAGTCAAAAACTTTTAAATGCTTATGAAATACGAGCAAAGGAGGTTAATACTCTTGCTCCCCACATTGAATCATCTCCTTATCCTGTAATTGTTTGCGGAGATTTTAATGATACTCCGGTTTCTTATACATATAAAACTATAAAAGGAAATTTAAAGGATGCTTTTTTAACTTGCGGAACAGGAATAGGACATACTTACGCTAAAAGTTTTCCTTTGTTCAGAATAGACTATATTTTTTATGATAAAAAAATGAATTCAACTTCTTTCAGGAGAATAAAAAAAGATTTTTCGGATCATTATCCTGTCAGTTGCATTATTGAATTATAACCTGGCCAAATTATGCTTAACTTTTTGTTTCTTGCAGGCGGAATTGTTTTAGTTATTTACGGAGCAAATTTTTTAGTTGACGGCTCTTCTTCTGTTGCAAAAAAACTCGGAATTAATGATTTAGTAATCGGACTTACCGTTGTTGCTTTCGGAACTTCAGCTCCGGAACTTACCGTAAATATTTTTTCGGCATTAAAAGGTTCAACGGATATTGCAACAGGAAACATATTAGGAAGTAATATAAGTAATATTTTTTTAATTATTGGCGTTGCCGCTGTTATTTATCCTATTCATATACAGAATAATACTAAATGGAAAGAGATACCTTTCAGTTTACTTGCCGTTGTTGCTTTAGGAATTCTTGCTAATGATACTTTATTTAATAATGAAACTGAAAATCTTATTTCCCGAAGTGACGGTCTTATTCTTTTATGTTTTCTTGTTATTTTTCTTATATATACATTCGGAATGGCTAAGAATAGAAATTCTTTAATTATTCAGAATGAAAATATTAAGAAACTTCCGGTTTGGAAAGCTGTTTTGTTTATAATTGCAGGTCTTGTCGGATTATATTTCGGAGGAAAATATTTAATTGAAGGAGCTGTTAATATTGCAAAACTTATGGGAATGTCAGAACGTGTTATCGGTTTAACCATTATTGCCGTAGGTACTTCTTTGCCTGAACTTGCAACCTCAATAGCTGCAGCACGAAAGAAAAAGCCGGATATTATTATAGGAAATGTTATAGGATCAAATATTCTGAATGTATTTTTTATTCTCGGAATAACAGCAACCATAAACCCGCTGCCTTTTAATGCCGAAATAAATTTTGACCTGCTGATTGCAATACTTGCAAGTATTTTATTGTTTATAACTACTATAACTATGGGAAAAAAAGTAATTGTAAGAACTGAGGGTATAATTTTTCTGATTATTTATTTTTCTTACATAACTTATTCTGTTATTTCATAGTTTATTTTTCTTGAATTAAAATTTTTGGAATAATTTAAATATTTAATTCAATGTCTGACTTGTTTATACCGTCGGCAAAATCACCTATAGTCTGTTCTCTGAAAACTTTTATAAGTTCAAACCTTACTTTATGCGATTTTTTATTGAAAGGACAGTATTCTCTGTTTTCAGGATTCCCTTCGCATATTTTAACTCCTATTAAACACTCATGAAAAACATCTGTACCGTCAATAATGTCAACAATGTCATATAGAGAAATTTTGTGCGGATCTTTAGCTAAACTAAAACCGCCGTGAGGTCCTTTTATTGAATGTAATAGTTTGTTTTTTGCAAGAGTTTGCATTATTTTTCCCAAAAAAGGTCCCGGCAAATCCAAATCTTTTGATATTTTTTTAATACCTATTTTTTCGTTATTATCAGAGTTTGCAGCAAGATAAATAACTGCTCTTATAGCATATTTACAAGTGTTTGATATCATTTTTCCTTATTTAATCCCTCAAAGGTATTATATTTTTTGTATTTTAGTATAACAAGATTTTAATATCTTTCTTTTTTAATTTAATTTTGCAAAGGTATTTTTTTAATTCTTTTTAGATGTCTGCCTCCTTCAAATTTTGTATTTAAAAATACATCAATAATTTGTCTTGCTTCTTCTTCCGAAACAAACCTGGCAGGTATTGCACAAATGTTTGCATCATTATGCTGTCTTGCAAGTTTTGAAATTTCAACATTCCAGCAAAGTGCCGAACGAATTCCTTGATGTTTATTTACTGTCATATTAATTCCGTTCCCGCTTCCGCAAAGTGAAATTCCTTTATCAAATTCTTTTTTCTCAACCGCAGCTGCCATAGGGTGTGCAAAATCAGGATAATCAGAACTTTCTTCGGAAAATGTTCCGAAATCTTTTATTTCATATCCTTTTTCTTTAAGATACTTTATCAAAAATTGTTTAGTTTTAAAACCTGCATGATCGGAAGCAAATGCAATTTTTTTCATATTTTTATTTTAATTGAATAACAATAAAATCTTTAAAAATTTATAACTATTAAATTAAAATAAAAATATGAAAAAAATTGCATTT
>CAMZKI010000113.1 GCA_947311125.1 uncultured Chlorobiota bacterium | reverse complement strand
TGCATTAACAGTGCTTACGACAGATGAATATTCCTGTCCGTCAATCAAATAAAAATTGTCGTTTTTAGTTATACCGATAAGAATGTTTTACAGGATATTGTAAATACAAAATATGCAAAAGTTACTGAGATAACAATAGGCTTTAAAAAATGGAACGGAATTAAATTGGATGCATTCGGAGGACTTATACCGTCCAAAGAAAAGAAAAATATTTTAGGTCTGCTGTTTATGTCAACCTTGTTTAAAGACAGGGCACCTGAAGGAGGAGCATTGTTTACGACGTTTACGGGAGGAACAAAAAAAGAAAATCTTGCAGAATTATCCGAAGCCGAACTTAAAGAATTTTTAGAACCCGAGCTTAAAGAATTACTTGGATTATCGGAATTTAAGCCTGATTTGTTCAGAGCTTTTAAACACAAAAAAGCCATTGCTCAATACGGAGCAGACAGTGAAAAACGTCTTGCGGCAATAAAAAAGATTGAAAGAGAAAATAAAGATTTATTTTTGGCGGGAAGTATCAGAGACGGAGTAGGCTTGGCTGACAGAATAAAACAAGCAACCGATATTGCAGAACAAATTATTGTCGATTAAAATTATCCGTATCAGAATATTTTTAAAGAATTAGCAATTTTATATCCTACAAGTTCATCGTATTGTCCGCCTTGCGGCCTGTTATACAGAAATATAACGTAGTTGTTTTCTGTCTGATAATAATTGCCTTCAGTAAATGACAAATCCGGAACGGAATTTTCCGAATTGCAAAAAACATATTCATAATTATAAAAACCTTGTTTAAGCAGCATTCTTAATTTGTAATCTTCAGAGCCGTAATCATAAGTCATTTTATTCATTTCGTTACAGTTCCAGTCAGAAACAGCACCGTAAACAAATAAATCTCCGTCAGGTAAAGTTTTTTTACAGTGTAAAGAAAAATCTACATAAACATAATCAGCCTCAAGCTCCGGGTTGTCAATATTCTCTGCAGTTATAAGCATCTCTCCGTTAATGTCTTGAGCCCAACTGTAAGTCAGCGAATTTTCCGGTTCTTCCTTCACAAGCTCAAAAATATAATACGGTCGGTTAAAATGTATCGACATAATTCGGTCATTAACATATTTTACGCTTTTTGTATTAAAATAACGAAATTCATTTCCGCCGAGAAATTTTAAAATGCGAGGATTATAAAACTGATAAATATTTCCTCTTATAAAATCGGGTTTTAATCCCGTAAGAATAATGTCCTGACTGTTATTTTGAGCAACCGTAACCGAAAAATCATCCTGTGGGTTTGTAATATAACCGTTTTTATCCGTAACGTTAATAATAAGCTCCTGAGATGTGTTCATATCAGTAACGAATGTAGAACGCTGCACTTTTACTTCCGTTTTTAATTTATTATCAACGACATAAAATCTTCTTGTCAAAACCGGCTTATTTCTGTCGTAATCTTCATAAACCAGCAGCAGATAGTTTCCTGAAATTGTCGGTTGCATATTTTCATTAGGAAAAACAAGCGTATAATGTGTATATTGCACAAGAGTGTTAAACGAATTTTCAAAATTATCTATTTGTTCTTCTTCATAACCTGAAATATATTCGATAGGGTTTAAGTCGGAAGCTTGCCAATCGGCGGTGCAATGAATTATTGTATAGTAATAATCAGTAATATCTTCGTTCAAATCATCAAAGGTCAGAATTAATTTTTTATCTGATTGAAGTTCAAAAACAGGATAAGTAAATTCCCACCCCATACGATAAAAGAGAACAGTTTTGATACCTTCTTTATAAATTTTATTCCTGTATTCATATTCGGTTTGAGAAAAAACATTTCCGAAAACGAACAGAAACAATATTAATATTACCCTCTTGACAGACATAAATTTATTTCTGAACGCAAAATAAGAAAAAATATTGACTTGTCAGTAACAGAATTTTTCTTTTTTAAATCAATTTTGACTTTTAATAATTTGCTTATAACTTTACGATTTAACTTTCATAGCTAAAAAATATTTAACAGGTAAACTGCTTTTTTTGAAATTGAGCACATATAAACAAATATTAACCAAGTATTGGGGCTTCACGGATTTCAGACCTTTACAGGAAGAAGTAATTAAATCGCTTGCCGATGAAAATAAGGATGTCTTAGCATTACTTCCTACGGGAGGCGGAAAATCTGTTATATTTCAGGTTCCTGCATTAGCAAAAGACGGAATGTGCCTTGTTATTACGCCGCTAATTGCTTTAATGAAAGATCAAGTCGAGAATTTAAAAGAAAAGGGAATAAAAGCTGCAGCGGTTTATTCGGGAATGTCTAAAGGTGAGATTGATATAGTGCTTAATAATGCCGTTTTCGGGGCATATAAGTTTCTCTATCTTTCACCTGAACGTCTTTCAACGCGTATTTTTTTAGCCCGTTTGCCGGATATGAATATAAATTTTGTTGCCGTAGACGAAGCTCACTGTATATCGCAATGGGGATATGATTTTCGTCCTTCATATCTGAACATAGCAGATATTCGCAAAATAAAACCCGAAGTGCCTTTTATAGCTCTGACGGCTACGGCAACACCCGAAGTTGCAAAAGATATTCAAGATAAACTTTTGTTTAAAGAACATAACCTGTTTAAAAAAAGTTTTGAACGTAAGAATCTTATTTATATAGTTCGCGAAGTTGAAGATAAATTAAAATATCTTCTGAAAATAGCAGTAAAAGAAAGAGGAAGCGGTATTGTTTACGTCCGCAGCAGAAAAAAAACTTTTGAAATTGCAAAATATCTTGCAGCAAAAGGAATAAGTGCCGATTATTATCATGCCGGAATTGATGCAAAAATTAAGGATTTTAAGCAAAAGCAATGGAAAACCGGAAAAATGAGAATAATGGTTGCAACAAATGCCTTTGGTATGGGAATAGACAAACCCGATGTCCGGTTTGTAGCCCATTTCGACTTGCCGGAATCCCCCGAAGCCTATTTTCAGGAAGCAGGCAGAGCCGGGCGAGACGGTAAAATATCTTATGCCGTTTTGTTGTATCATAAATCTGATAAATTAAATTTTGAAAAGAGAATAAAAACAAATTTTCCGGAAATAAGTGAAATAAAAAAAGTCTATAATTCAATTTTTAACTACTATCAACTGGCTGTGGGTGAAGGAAAAGGTTTAATAAGAGCTTTCAGTATGCGGGATTTTGTCAGTAAGTTTAAATTGCCTGTTTATACTGTTTTAAGCAGTCTGAAGATATTGCAAAATGAGGGTTATTTAGATTTTACCGAAGATGATTTTACGCCGTCAAAAGTTTTTTTTACGGTTGACAGAGATGAATTATATAAATATCAGGTAGCTAACAAGCATTTTGATAATTTTATAAAACTCATTTTAAGAAGTTATACCGGATTGTTTTCCGGTTATGTTTCAATTGATGAAGAATATTTGGCAAAAAAGGCAAATACAAAAAATGAAGTTATTTACGGATATTTACTTAAATTAAACGAGCATAACATAATAAAATATATTCCGCAAAGGAAAGTTCCCTTTATTGTTTTTATTTCTGAAAGGTTAGACGAAAAAAATCTTCTTATTTCAAAGGAAAATTACAGGATAAGAAAAGAAAGATATGTAAAACGAGCCGAAGCAATGATGCAATATGCCGAAAGTAAGGCAAAATGCCGAAGTCAAATACTGCTCAGTTATTTCGGAGAGAAAAATCCTTACAGGTGCGGTGAATGTGATATTTGCAGGAGACGGAACGAGTTGGGACTCAGTAATTACGAATTTGACTTAATTAATGAAGAATTAAAAAAGATACTCAAAGAATCCCCCGTAAGCATAGAACAGCTTACGGATTCTGTAAACTATGCCGAAAATAAAGTTTTGAAAGTAATATCTTGGCTTTTAGAATCGGAAAAAATAGAATATACCATTGATAAACGCATTATTTGGTCAAAGAAAAAAACTGAAATTTAACAGAGACGATACTAAACTCTCGGAAAATAATAAAAAAATACATAGTGCTGATTATTAATGCCAAACAAGCATTGTTATTGTAATGGCTTAATAATGAGCGAGTTGCTCCGTAACCCTTATAAACAAAAGGATACAGAGAGTGTGAAATTATTTTTTTCTTGAAAAAAAGTCGGCTGTAAATTTGCAATTTTTCAGAAATAGTCTATATTTGCATAAGAAATTTATTATCTAATCACTAAAAAAATTATTTTATTATGAACAAAGCAGAATTAATTGATGCTATTGCAGCAGGTTCAGGATTAACAAAAGCTGATTCAAGAAGAGCTTTAGACGCATTTATTGAAGCTACCGAAGGTGCACTTAAAAAAGGAGACAGAGTTGCTCTCGTAGGTTTCGGTTCTTTTGCTGTTTCTAAAAGAGAAGCAAGAATGGGAAGAAATCCGCAAACAGGTAAAGAAATTAAAATTCCGGCTAAAAATGTTGTTAAATTTAAAGCAGGAACTGATTTAACAAGAAAAGTTAATTAATTAATCCTTACACCTTACTGAAAAAGGGATGCTTCGGTATTCCTTTTTTTATTTTATACGGCAGAACAATTTCTTATTTTTGCCGAATAAAACAATTTTTAAATGACTGAAGAATTAATTTCCTATCTTAGGAATTTTGTAACCGAAGACAGATTTGAACTTTTTCGCAAAACAGCGAAAGAAAGAACAAGATATTTAACGATAGTTTTAGAAGATATTTTTCAGCCGCATAATGCCAGTGCAGTTTTACGTTCCTGTGATTGTTTCGGTGTTCAGGATGTTCATATTATTGAAAACGAGAATAAGTATACGGTAAATCCGGATGTTGCATTGGGAGCATCAAAATGGCTTTCTTTATACAAGTATAATTCTGAAAAGAATAATACCCTGCAAACAATAAAAATTCTTAAGAACAAAGGATACCGGATAATTGCCACAACACCGCATGTAAACGACGTAAATCTTGAAAATTTTGATATAACAAAAGGAAAGTTTGCTTTGATGTTTGGTTCTGAGCTTCCGGGCTTAAGCGATATTGCCCTTGAAAATGCCGATGCTTTTCTGAAAATACCTATGTTCGGATTTACCGAAAGTTTTAATATTTCCGTATCGGCAGCAATTATTTTGCACCATTTAACATTAAAATTGAGACAATCAGACATTGACTTTAAAATAAATGATAGCGAGCAAAGAGAAATAATTTTAGAGTGGCTTAAAAAGAGTATAAAAAAATCTGATACGATTATAAGCGAATTCATTAAAAACAAATAAGAGCGATGTTGACAAACAGACAACTTTTTTTTCGGCACGTAGGACAAACTTCTTATGCACCTGTCGGATTAGAGATAGTGAGAGCCGAAGGAATTTATATGTATGACGATGAGGGCAGAAAATATATTGATTTGGTTTCGGGAGTTTCCGTAAGTAATGTCGGACACAGGCATCCTAAGGTAGTTGAAGCCGTTAAAAATCAGCTTGATAAATATATGCACCTTATGGTTTACGGCGAATATATACAAAGTCCGCAGGTTAAATTTGCAAAATTGCTTTCAGATAATCTTCCGGATAAGCTTAACTCTGTTTACTTTGTAAATTCAGGCAGCGAAGCAATTGAAGGAGCGATGAAACTTGCAAAAAGATATACCGGAAGGTATGAAATAATTGCTTTTAAAAATGCTTACCACGGCAGCACGCACGGTGCTTTGAGCTTGATGAACAATGAAAATCTTACTCAGGCATTCAGACCGTTGGTTCCGGTAATAAAATTTCTTGATTTTAATGATACTTCACAATTAAACCGGATAAGCGAAAAAACGGCAGG
>CAMZKI010000112.1 GCA_947311125.1 uncultured Chlorobiota bacterium | reverse complement strand
TTTTTTATTTTTTTTATATACAGATTTGATACTGGGAGTCATTCTTTATTTTTTTCTTCAGAAACCGAATGAACTGATAACAGCAAAACAGGCAATGAAATTTTCAGAACTCAGGTTTTGGGCTGTTCAACATTTCTCAAATATGGTTTTTGTTGTGATATTAAGCCATATAGGAAGCGTTTTTATAAAAAAAACAACCGATAACAACAAAAAATTTAAATACTCATTCATATATTTCGGCATTTCAACTTTAATTATCCTTATATCGGTAGGCGTTTTTGCCTTGAGAAAATAAAATTGAATACGTCCGAATTTTCTCTATTTCCGGAAATCGTGAAAATTGTAATTGCTCCCGATAAATTTAAAGAGACATTCTCTGCCCGCGAAATTACGAGTATAATTTCTAAAAACCTGAAAAATATAATTCCCGGGGCAGAAATCACAGAAATTCCGCTTGCCGACGGCGGAGAAGGAACTGCAAAAATATCGGCTCCTTTCTTTAATGCAAAACCTGTCAGCATTCCGGTTAATAATCCTGTTTTTGAGATTATAAATGCAACTTACTTTTTTTCCGAAAAAAACAAAACGGCAATAATTGAAATATCAGCAGCATCAGGATTACACCTCCTCAAAAAGGAACATAAAAATCCGTTATATACAAGCTCATACGGAACAGGAGAGTTAATTTCCGATGCCGTAAAAAGAGGTGCAAAAAACATTTTTCTCACTTTGGGCGGAAGTGCAACCAACGATGCCGGATGCGGTGCAGCTTCTGCATTAGGTTTCGTATTTAAAGATAAAAACGGTAAAAGCCTGAAAATAAACGGTAAAAATCTGATAAAAATTGCAGAAATAAGTAATGAAAACTTAAACATCAGTTTTAAAGATATAAATTTTACGGCCTTGTATGACGTAAAAAATCCGTTATACGGCAAAAACGGAGCTGCTTATGTTTTTGCAAAGCAAAAAGGAGCAAACTCAAAAGATACAGAACTTCTTGACAAAGGTCTTCGTAACTTTGCAACCCTCATACAAAAAAAATACGGTATTAACGTAAGCAATTGCAGCGGTTGCGGAGCTGCCGGAGGTTTCGGAGCCGGCAGTAAGTTTTTTTTAAATGCTAAACTGAAACCCGGAGCCGAAACACTTCTTGAACTTGTAAGTTTTGACAAATTAATAAAAAATGCAGATTTAATAATTACCGGCGAAGGAAAATTTGATACACAAAGCCTCCGGGGAAAGCTTACGGGCACAATAATTAAAAAAGCCGAAAAAATTAAAATACCTGTTGCGGTAATTTGCGGAGTATCAGACATAAATATAATAAATAAAGGTTACAAAGTATTTCCTTTGTTTAAAAAATTCCCGGGCAATAAAAAAGCAAAAGAGTTATCAAAGCAACGTATAAACAGTATTTTAGAAGAAATTATTTCCTGAAAATTTACTTTATTCAGACAATAATAATTTCTATATTTGCGAAACTCACATTATCAATAAGTTAAAAATGTTTACTGAAAAAGATTTAAAACAATTTAAAGCGAAAGGCATAGACCCTAAAACTGTTGAAAAACAAATAAATCAATTCAAAAAAGGCTTTCCCTACGCAAATATTGTCGCACCTGCAACCACAAAAAACGGAATTGTAAAATTAAGCGATAAAGACAGAAATTTTTACATATCAATATTTGAAAAAAACCGTAATAATGAAGATATAGTTAAGTTTGTTCCGGCATCAGGAGCAGCAAGCCGAATGTTTAAGGAGTTATTTGCTGTTTTAAACAACGAAAAAAACATCAATGAAGATAAAAGTTTTAACTCGGCATATAATTTTTTTATGAATATTGAAAAATTTGCTTTTTATGACGATTTAAAAAAATGTTGCAATAAAGAAAGCGACTTAAAAAAAGAGCATAAAAAAGTATTAAAATATCTGTTGACAGAAACAGGATTAAATTACGGCAATTTGCCGAAAGGACTGATTAAATTTCATAAATACAAAAATGAAGAGCGAACACCTGCCGAAGAGCATCTTGCAGAAGGCGGCGAATACGCAAAATCAAAAAACGGTGTTAAAATTCACTTTACCGTATCTCCGGAACATACAGAACTATTCAAAAAATATACGGAAAAGCATACGGAAAAATACGAAAAATTATTTAATACTCAATACATTATAGACTTTTCAACTCAAAAACCGTCAACCGATACAATCGCTGTTGATTTAAGAAACAATATTTTCAGAAACAGCGACAAGTCAATACTTTTCAGACCCGGAGGGCACGGTGCATTAATCGAAAACCTCAACGATATTGAAGCCGATATTATTTTCATAAAGAACATTGATAACGTAGTGCCGGACAGGCTTAAAAGTGATACCGTAATATATAAAAAAGCAATTGCAGGAGTTTTAATCGAAACAAGAGATAAAATTTTTAATTATATCAGACTGCTTAAAAAATCTTACGATAAAAAACTTATCAAAGAAATTAAAAATTTTCTTGAAACCGAGTTTTTCGCAACTCTTGACAATAAATTCATATCAAAATCAGATGCCGAAAGATCCGAATACCTTATCGAAAAGTTAAATCGTCCGCTGCGAGTTTGCGGTATGGTAAAAAATGAAGGCGAACCCGGCGGAGGTCCGTTTTTTGTACAAAAAGAAAGCGGTTCGGTATCACTGCAAATTGTTGAAAGTGCACAAATTGATATGAACAATCCCGAAAAAGCTGAAATCGTAAAAAATGCAACACATTTTAATCCCGTAGATTTAGTTTTAAGTGTTAAAGATTATACGGGTAAGAAATTTGATTTAAGCAAATTTGTTGATGAAAATACAGGGTTTATATCTCAAAAATCAAAAGACGGAAAAGAGTTGAAAGCATTAGAACTCCCGGGACTCTGGAACGGTGCAATGGCAGACTGGAATACTATTTTCATTGAAGTTCCCGTTTCTGTGTTTAGTCCTGTTAAAACAGTTAATGATTTACTGAAAGATGCACATTTAGCATAATTATTTTCCGGGACTTATAACGGCAATACGCTTTTTCCCGTCAATACGAATTTGCAGTTCTTTTTCAAATTCAATATGCTTTACAAATTCTGTTTCTTCAATAAGTTTTTGTTCTTTAAGCATATCCCACTTTATAAAGCACTTACTGCTTCTGTGATTAACGGATAAATATGCTACGTTCATTGATGTTACGTTATGAAAAAAATGAGAGCCTGCCGATGCTTCCAGCGGAAAATCATCAAGGCTTGTTTCTGCTATAACTTTAGCTTTCGAAATTTGTGTCCAATTTACCGGAATACCTATCCACTTATCTCGAGTTCCCCATCTTCCCGGACCTATTAATACATATTGCCTATCTTTTTCAATCATTTTCTTGTTAAAAGCATCAATTTCTTTTGCAATAATATCCGTCTTTGATTTATCGAATGTTTCGGGCGGAACATATATTACGTCTTTTATATTCTTTATTTTGCCGTTGCCCATAGCATTTTCCGAAAACAATAATGCCTTATCTGTATTCAGTTTAGAAATATTTATTTCATAATCTTGTGCATTTCCTATTAACGGTTTTACCTGTAACAAATAAAATGCCGCTTCTCTGTCTTCGTCAAGGTTCAAATCAACCGCAAATTCAATTTCAACAGGCGAGCCCATAGTTTCTTTCATAATATGCAAAATTGAAGATATTGTATCGGCAAGCGGTATATAGTTATATTTCAATATGTTTGCAAAATTAACGATTCTCGGTCCTATTTTATCAATTCCGGGATAAATGGCATTATTGTCAGGATTATACACTGAAAGACAATGCTTTATTCTGTCTTTATTAATCCTTTCGGCATCTGATATCGACAAACGAATTAAGCCGGCTGTTTCACCTTTTTTAAAATCAATGCTTTCTTTTTTCAGGTCAACAGCAAAAAATTCCGTTTGGGTATTCATAAATAAATCTTTTTCCGAATGGTTTTGCAATGTCGGATATTTAGGTGAAAACCGATATGCTTTCTCCCCTTCAACTACATAAATACCTAACCCTACTGCTGCTACTGCTGCCCCGTCTTCCGGTTTTATTCTCCCGAAAGGATAGTAATTAAATGATTGAGCCGTTCCGCTTATATGCGGAAAATAATAATCTTCGTATTTGTTTCCGACAACTTCCTGAATAACAATTGCCATTTTTTCTTCTTCAATTTCATAATTTACGGCATTTATGTAATTTTTAGATATTTCTGAAAAAACCGAAGCAAAAACAAGTTTTATTGCCGTAATTAACTCTTTAAGTCTGTGAGTAATATCAGAATGGTTATTAGGAAGCAGATATGTTGAAAATACTCCGGCAAAAGGCTGCATAAGAGAGTCTTCAAACAATCCGGACGACCTTACTGCAAGCGGTTTGTCTATGAGCTCCAACACTTTAAGAAGTCGTCTTACAAGTAAAGGGCTTAGACTGTTTTTTGAAAAAAGTTCATATAATTTTTCTTTATCGGTTTCTTTACCTGCCTTTTCAAAAAGATTGTTGTTTTTAATAAATATATCATATTCATCAGTTCCTATGATGAATGTTTTAGGGGTTTTTATTTTTATTCCGGTTATGTATTGATTTATGTCAAAATTATGTATCAAGTTATTTATAAATGCGATTCCTCTGCCTTTTCCTCCGAGAGCACCCGATGCCAGCAAACCTATATTGCTTTCGTGAGTCACGACAGGATCATCGACACTGATAATTTTGCCTTTATTTTTCTCAACTCTGTTGTCAAAAAATGACTTTATTAAATGCTTTCTTAAATCGTCAATTGTATCAAAATCGTCTTTTTTAACAGGCTGAATTTCATCGGCAAGTTTTAATTCTCCTCTGGCTCTGAGCCAAAGCGAAAAATGATTTTTCCCGGCGTGATATGCCAAACTTTCATTGCTTATATCGTGCAGCCTTCTGTAAAAATCTTCCATATCTACTGCTCTGGCTACCTCTTCTCCTTTGTTGTTTCTGAAAATAAAATCTCCAAACCCGAGGTTATACATAATAAAATCCATAATATCGGCAAGCAGACTCGGAGAGTTTTTGTCAATAAATCTTGATTTATATTTAGTTTCGGCAAGATCTTTATTTTCAGAAACAACAAAGGAGAAGAGGTAGCCAGAGCAGTAGATATGGAAGATTTTTACAGAAGGCTGCACGATATAAGCAATGA
>CAMZKI010000111.1 GCA_947311125.1 uncultured Chlorobiota bacterium | reverse complement strand
TCGGTTTTTTGGTAAAATCTGTTTTTAAAGAAGATGCAATATATGCTTTAGTTCTCGGAGGTATTTCATTAATTATTGCTGCCGTGCTGGTAGGCTTTGTTAAAGACGAAAATTAAATTTTATGAAAATAAAAGGATGTATTTTTGATTTAGACGGTGTAATCGTTGACACGGCAAAGTATCATTACCTTGCTTGGAAAGAACTTGCAAAAGATTTGAATTTTAACTTTACGGAAAAAGATAATGAACGTCTTAAAGGTGTAAGCATATATTGCATCTTCTTTAAAAACAGATTTTACCAAAAAACCGAGAATGCTTGCAGCTAAAATTTGAGGAATTACAATGAAAAAATTAAAAATACCCATATAAATTCCCATTTTGTTTGAAGGTAAAGAACCTGTAAGTATGGCATACGGCATAGCAAGAATACTTGCCCAGGTCAGACCTATTCCGACAAACGGTATCAGCAACATATTCGGATTTTTTATAAAAAATATTGAAATCAGACTTAAGCCTCCTATAATCAAGGATATTGAGTGGGTTGTTTTTCGACTTGTTTTTTTTGCAAGCCAAATAAGCATGAAAGCAAAAACGGCGGCAAATCCGTTATAGACTCCGAAGCATACACCGACCCAATTTGCACCTTCGTTATATAATGCGGAAGTTGTGTCTGTTGTTCCATAGATGTGTTCCGTAACTCCTGCTGTTGTATATATCCACATTGCAAATAAGGCAAACCATGAGAAAAACTGTACGATTGCTAACTGTCCCATAGTCTTCGGCATTGAGTTTAAATCATTAAAAACAGATGTAAATCCGCTTTTAATGTTGTTTTTTTGCATAATTCCGGAAATTAATTCCAATATTCCGAAAATCAATAAGCCGAATGACAAAATATATACTTCTTGCTCTACTTTAATAAAATAAAATACAATACTTAACAGAATACCGAGAATTGAAAAAACCGTACCTAATTTCAGAGATTTATTGATTTGTTCTTTTTTATTTTTTCTATCATCAGTTTCGCAAATATCCTCTTCATGGTCATCAAATTTTTTCAGTTCTTCCGGAGAGTATTCTTTTGAACTGAAAACTGTCCAGGCAACGGCGCTTATAAAAACTACTGCACCTATATAGAATGAAAATTTAACGGAAGGGGGTATTTCTCCTTCCGGAGCAGTATTTGATATTCCCAGCCAATTAGTCATCATATAGGGAAGAAGTGAAGCTATAACAGCGCCTGTCCCGATAAAAAAACTTTGCATGGCAAAACCTGCCGTTCTTTGTTCGGAAGGTAACATATCGCCTACAAAAGCTCTGAAAGGTTCCATTGATATATTAATTGATGCGTCCATCATCCAGAGCATACCTGCCGCAATCCATAATGACGGTGAATTAGGCATTATAAACAGTGCTATTGAAGCCAATATTGCTCCTGCAAGGAAATACGGTCTTCGCCGTCCGAGTTTGCACCATGTTTTATCTGAAGCGTGTCCGATAATAGGTTGAATTATCAATCCCGTAACCGGAGCCGCAATCCAGAGAATAGGAATATCGTCAATTTTAGCCCCCAGAGTTTCAAATATTCTGCTGACATTGGCATTTTGCAAAGCAAATCCGAATTGAATTCCGAGGAAACCGAAGCTCATATTCCAAATTTGCCAAAAACTTAGTTTTGGTTTTGTTTTCATTTCAGAAAATTATATAAAACAATAACAAGTCAAATGAAAATTCAACTTTTTTAAAGGAAAGAAATATTAAATTGTATAAAAATTTAAACTGTCAGGCAAAGATATGAGAATTTGCGGAAAATACAAATTTCGGGTAATATGAGTGATGCTTTATAATCTTGATAATAAAGTGAAAACATTTATTCAAACGATTGCGGAATTTAAATCTTTTTTGTAGAATTCCTTATTATTAATTTTGTTGAGATTATTTTTGTTGTAATTTCCTCTGTTTCGTTTTCAATTTTATTAATTAATATTTCGGCCGCAGTATATCCCATTAAATAACCGTTTTGTTCGACTGTTGAGAGTTGCGGATATGTCATTTTTGAAATAATGCCGTTGGTAAATCCGAAGACAGAAACTTCGCCGGGAACTTTAACATTAAGCTCATTTAAGGCATTTAAAACTCCTGCAGCAGTCATATCATTAACAGTAAAAATGCCGTCCGGCAATTTATCTTCTTTATGAAGTTTAAATATTAATTCTTTTCCCTTTTTAAATGTATCAGCCTGAAGTATAAGGTTTTCGTCAAAATTAAAACCGTTTCTTTTCAGAGCGTCTGCAAATCCCCACATTCTTTTTGAGCTTATTTTAAGATTTTCAGGACCGGAAAAATGCAGTAAATTTTTGCAACCTGTTTTTATAAGGTATTCTGTAGCCTCGTAAGCTGCTTTGTAGTCATCAATTATTACTTTGTCTGTTTTTATTCCGTGGCAGGTTCTGTCAAAAAAAACTATTGGCGTGCCTGTTTTAAGAACATTGCGAAAATGGCTAAAATCTTCCGTATCTTTTGTTCTGGAAACTATCATTCCGTCAACCCTGCCTGAAAGTAATGTTCTGCAGTTATCAATTTCTTTTTCCGAAGATTCATTTGACTGTGTAATAATTATATTATAAGCTTTTTTAGCTGCATATTCTTCTATACCGCTTATCACCGTTGAGAAAAAATGATGCACAATTTGAGGAACAATAATTCCGATGATACGGCTTCTGCTACTTTGTAAACTAAGTGCAATTGCATTAGGCTTATAGTTAAGTTTTTTTGCTAACTCTTTAACCTTTTTTTTGTCTCAGTACTGATGTCCGGGTGATCTTTTAATGCTCTGGATACTGTAGAAGCCGAGATTCCTAGCATTTTAGCAATATCTTTTATGGTTATTTGGTGACTCTTCATCAGACCTCTAAATTAGATATATTTTTTAACTTTTACGAAAAAACTAAATTGTAACTTTCCTGTTATATGTTCTGCAAAATATGCAATCGTTTGCGAAATCGTTTGCGTAAAGATAATGAATTAATTCTTTTGTATATTAAAATTATGTTAATTAACTTTAGCAAAATAAGAAAGAAATTAAAAAACAGTATAAAAAATTTAAACTGAAAAAATTAAAGTTAATTAATTTAAATTCTAGGGAAATGAAATTTAAAAAACTAATTATTAAAAAGTTACTTTTTTCGGCTTTTTTGATTTTTGTCGGATTTTCAACATTCGGACAAAAGACAGTTACAGGCACGGTAACAGGTATTGACGGTGAAGCCATTCCCGGAGTAAGTGTTCTTGTTAAAGGAACGACTACGGGAACAATGACTGATGCTTCGGGAAAATACACACTTACGGTACCTTATGATGCTACAGCTTTGGTGTTTTCCTATATTGGTATGAAAACCGAAGAAAAGCCTGTAACCGGTAATATTATTGATTGTGTTATGCTTTTTGAAGAGTCAGAATTGTCAGAGGTAATTATTATAGGTTACGGAGAAGTTAAAAAAGAAGATGCAACGGGCTCTGTTCAATCTGTATCTTCGGATGATTTTAATGAAGGAAATATTACATCTCCTCAAGACTTATTAACAGGTAAAGTTTCCGGAGTTGTAATTACTTCTTCAGGAGGATAACCCGGCGGAGGTGCTACAATTCGAATCAGAGGAGGTTCTTCTTTAAATGCAAGCAATGACCCTTTAATAGTTATTGACGGTATTCCGATTGATAACAGCGGAATAGGCGGAATGGCGAATCCTTTATCCACAATTAACCCTAATGACATAGAATCATTTACGGTTTTAAAAGATGCTTCGGCAACTGCAATTTACGGCTCACGGGCTTCAAACGGCGTAATTATAATTACGACAAAAAAAGGTCATACAGGAGCAATGAAAATATCTTACAGCGGAAATGTTTCAATAGGAGTACCTGTTAAATATTTAGACGTATTTAACGGAGATGAATACAGAACATTAATGCAGGAAAAAGTTGATGAAGGCATCGTTTCAAATGTTGCTTTATCAAAATTAGGAGATGCAAATACAGACTGGCAAAGTGAAATATATCAAAATGCAGTTTCTCACGATCAAAATATCAGTTTGTCAGGCTCTTATAAGTTAATGCCGTATAGGCTTTCATTAGGCTATACAGACCAAAACGGTTTGCTGAAATATTCAGAAATGAAACGTTCAACAGTTGATTTGACACTAACACCGGAACTGTTAAACAAAAGTTTGAAACTCTATTTAAACGGAAAAGCAGCTTTTACGGACAATAATTTTTCGAATACGGGAGCTATAGGTGCAGCAGTAGCATTTGACCCGACACAACCGATTACAAACGGTAACACCAGATATGGCGGTTATACGGCATGGATTGAATCCAGTGAAGCAGACCAGCTTAACGGGCTTCCTAATAATATTGCCGTTCAAAATCCGGTTGCATTATTAGAGTTTACCGATAATACATCAAAATCACAACGTTATTTCGGAAATGCCCGTGCAGAATATGTTATGCCTTTTATGCCGGAACTGAAAGCCGTAGTAAAAGGGGCTTACGATTATTTTAATTCGGAAGGACATAATTATACCGACCCTAAAGCTTCCTGGAGCTATCGCGAACCGGAAACAAATGTTCAGGATTATACAAATATGAGATATACAAGTCTGTTTGATTTTTATGTTAATTATAATAAAGAATACGGAACAATTCATAAAGTCGATTTTACCGCAGGTTATTCATGGGAACACCATTATTATGAAGGAACATATGTTAAACATGCTTGGGAGGCTACTGACAGTGCAATAGAAGCAGGAAGTTCCGCTTATAAAAATGAGTATTTATTAGCATCAGTTTTCGGCAGATTAAATTATACTCTTGTTAATAAATACTTATTTACGGCAACCGTTCGATATGACGGTTCTTCCAGATTTGCACCTGAGAACCGATACGGACTATTTCCTTCCGCAGCTTTTGCCTGGAAGATTAATGATGAAAATTTTTTAAAAGATATATCGGTTGTTTCAAATTTAAAACTTCGCTTAGGTTGGGGTAAAACCGGACAGCAAGATATAGGAAGTTTTTATCCGTATATTCCTACATATGTATTAAGTCAACCCGGAGCATATTATCAGTTCGGTGACAATTTTTATCCTACTTTAAGACCTGACCCCTATGATCCTAATATAAAATGGGAAGAAACCGTTACTCAAAACATAGGATTAGACTTCGGGTTTATGAAAGATAAAATTACAGGTTCTGTTGATTTATATAAAAGAACAACTAATGATTTATTAAATGATATTCCGATTGCGGCAGGAACAAATTTTTCCAATCATTTATTTACAAATGTAGGCTCTCTTAAAAATAAAGGAGTTGAAGCAAACATTACTTACAGACCTGTTTCAAAAGAAGATATTTCGTGGGAGATTTCCGGTAACTTCACCTATAATGTAAATGAAATTACAAAACTGACATTGGTTGATGACTCTACTTTTATAGGTTATAATGTAGGGGGAATATCCGGCGGTGTAGGAAATACGGTTCAAGTTAATCAGGTAGGTTATCCTGCTAATACGTTCTTACTGTTCCAACAGGTTTATGATGAAAACGGAATGCCTATAGAAGGACTTTATACTGACAAAACAGGAAACGGAGGGAATGTTGCAGGGGATGAACTTAACAAATATTATTTAGAAAACCCGGCACCTGATTTTTTAATAGGAATTTCTTCTAAATTAACATACAAGCAGTTTGATTTTGCTTTCTCAGGCAGAATTAATATAGGAAACTACGTTTACAACAATAATGCATCAAATATGGCATTATATCAAAATTTGTATAACCAGTCGGGTTACACCGCTAATATATTGAAAGACGTCAGCAAAACAAATTTCAGAACAGCCCAGTATTGGTCTGATTTCTATTTAGAAGATGCATCATTTTTCAGGATGGATTTTATGAGTTTAGGATATAACTTTGACAAACTTGCTGCAGAAAGGTTGTCAGGCAGAGTTAGTTTTACCGTTCAAAATGCATTTGTAATAACGAATTATACAGGACTTGACCCTGAAGTCAGCGGAGGTATTGACAATAATATTTATCCGAGACCGAGAACATTTTTACTCGGTTTAAATCTTAATTTTTAATTTAAAATTTTAAAAATAATTAAAATGAAACATAATAAAATTTTATATTTATTGACAACGGTAATGGTGCTGTTTTTTACATCTTGCTTTAAAAGTTTAGATGTAGAACCGATAGACCCTAATGTTAGTACGGCAAATAACGTATTTGACGGACCTGAATCTTATACCCAAGCTTTAGCTAAAATTTATGCAAGTTATGCACTCAGCGGACAAACCGGCGGCGGCGGCGGCAATCCGGATATCGGCGGAATAGACGAGGGATTCGGAAACTACCTTCGTCAATTATGGGGACTGCAGGAATTATCTACAGATGAAGCAATTATTGCATGGGATGATGCCACAATTAAAAATTTTCATTGGCAAACTTGGGCTCCTAACGATGTATTCATTACGGCTCTGTATTCTCGTATTTTTTATACTATTTCTATAAGTAATGAATTTATAAGAAATGCAAACACTGCTTTGGAAACAGCGGACGGGACATTTAAAGACGATTTAATAAAATATAAAGCAGAAGCACGCTTTTTAAGAGCTTTTTCATATTATCATGCCATAGACATGTTCGGAAACGTGCCTTTTGTAACCGAAGAAGATTTGCCCGGAGCATTTTTCCCGGAACAAATAAGCAGAGCAGATTTATTTAACTATATTGAAAGTGAACTGAAAGATATAGAAAATGATTTAGGTGAACCTCGCTTTGAATACGGAAGAGCAGATAAAGCTGCCGATTGGATGCTGCTGGCACATCTTTATTTAAATGCGGAAGTTTATACCGGAACTCCTCGATATTCAGATGCATTGACTTATATTAATAAGGTTCTTAATGCAGGATATTCTCTTGACGACAATTATGCCGATATTTTTTGTGCCGATAACAACACAAGTCCTGAAATGATTTTTCCGATTTGTTTTGACGGACAAAATACACAACAATACGGCGGTATGACATTTGTTCTTCATGCTTCCAACGGCGGCGGAATGCCATTAAACGGTATTGACGGCGGATGGGGCGGTATTCGTGCCATTCAAAATTTTGTAACAGGCTATTTCGGTCTTACTGAGTCTGACTTTTCCCCGACAGACCCTGAAGCCTCTTCAATACAAGATAAGAGAGGAATGTTTTTCTTTAATACAGATGAAGGTTGGCAATGGAATATTGATAATGTGGGAACCTTTACTCAAGGAATAGGTGTAACGAAATTTAAAAATATATCACACGACGGAAGTCCCGCTCCGAATGCACATGCAACTTTTGTAAGTACGGATTTTCCGGTCTATCGTTTAGCCGATGCATACCTTATTTATGCTGAATGTGTTATAAGAGGAGGCGGTGGAGATGTCGGAACAGCCGTAAATTATATAAATGAACTGAGACAAAGAGCATACGGTGATAATTCGGGAGACATAACTTCCGGAGACTTAACTCTTGATTTTATTTTAGCGGAAAGAGCAAGAGAACTCTATTGGGAAGCTCACCGAAGAACCGATTTAATTCGTTTCGGTAAATTTACCGGCGGTGATTATGTTTGGGAATGGAAAGGCAATGCTCAAGCCGGTGCTGCTACAGACTCATACAGAGATTTGTATCCGATACCTACCAGTGATATTAATGCTAATCCTAATTTAACACAAAACCCGGGTTATTAATCTAAAATTTTTAAAAATGAAAACAAAACATCTAATAATTACATTCTTAACAGGAATAATTCTCATCTGGTCTTGTACAAAAGAAAATACAAATCCCTTACTAAACCCTGATAAAATTACGGTTCCTCAGGTAGTAACACCTGTTTCCGGAACGTCTTATGTGCTTTCACGAGACAGTGCAGATAACGTATTAGACACATTCTCGTGGTCAAAGTCTGATTACGGAATCCCATTAGGTATTTCATATATAGTTGAAATTGATACTGCAGGAAATAATTTCAAAAACAGCGAAACTTTATATTCCGGTTACGATACTTCGTTTTCAATTACACACGGAGATATGAATAATAAAATGATTGCTCTGGAATTACCTTTTGATACAGTATCGGTATTAGATATAAGAGTTGCTTCTGTTATTAACGGATATGATACTGTTTATTCTCCTGTTACTAATATAAACGTAACTCCTTACAGTGATATAATTCCGTTATATTTATTGGGAAATGCAACAAGTGCAGGATGGAATAATACGGCAGCTCTTGAAATGACATTTGTTTCAACGGGAGTATATGAAATTACAACAGATTTAATAGGAGGAGCCGGTAACTATATTAAATTTATTGCTGTTCTCGGACAATGGGCTCCGCAGTGGGGAACCGATGCTTCAGGAACTTGGGATACAGGTAATTTAGTTTACAGACCGACTGAAGATATTACAGACCCGCCGGCAATACCTGCTCCGCCTGCAGACGGGACATACTTAATACATGCCGACATAAGTAATTTGACATATACCGTTACGCCCGTTACCAAGTAGTATTCAGCAAACAGTTTAAAATTAAGCCGATTCCGCGTGAGTCGGCTTTTTTGTTTTGAAAGTGTTAAATTTATTTTTTATTTTTAAATTTACTGTGTTAATTTTGCTGATTGCTAAAAGGTATGATGGATAACTACAATAATGAAATAAATCGTCTTAAAGAATTAATCGGCAATCTTATTTCAGGTCATAAAGAAAAAATACTTTTAATTAAAGACCTTAAAGAAAAAAATAATAACTTAACTGAAGAAAATAAAATATTAATAAATAAAATAAAAGAACTGGAAGAAAAAACAGAAATTTTAAAATCAGCTAAAACAATCAGTTTATCTGAAGAGGATAAAATAAAAGTCAAAGATAAAATAAACAGGATAGTGCGAGAAATAGATAAAAGTATCGGCTTATTAAATGAATAAAAACGATATGGATGATAAATTGTCAATAAAAATAAATATAGGAGCAAAATATTATCCTATGCGTATTAATCGCAGAGAAGAAGAGATAATAAGAAAAGCGGCTAAAATTATTAATGATAAATTAAAGCAATATCAAAATAAATATGCCGACAGAGATTCTTTTGATTTATTGGCAATGACATCTTTACAATATGTTAAGCAACTTTTGGAATGCGAACAAAAAAATGATGTTTCTTTATTAAACGAAGAATTAAAGCAAATTAATGAAGAGTTGGAATATTATATTGAAAAAAATAAATAAGTCGTATTCTTGCATTTGAATGTAAAAAGTCATATCTTTGATATAATTAAAAATAATTGAAGGTCATAACGGCCCGTAAATTTCTCAAAACTGTTTGTTAAGCTCAACACTAACAAATTTGGAGTTAATGCTCAATTTACGGAAAACAGGTCGCAATTTTGATTCGTCAAAATTCGGTTATTAACCGACGGTGAAAGTTTGAACTAAAAGGCAACTCCATAAATGCTCAATCGGAGCTTTTTTTAAATATTTGAGGAATTGCGGGCTTTTTTATTAATAATAAATTTATAGTTCAATGAATGAAATAGTTATAATAACAGGAGTAATCGGATTAATATTAGGTTTTTCAGCGGGGTTCTTTTTGAAAATAAAAGCAACTCGTAAAAAAGCCCGTGAAATAATTAAAGAAGCCGAAAATGAAGCAGAAGTAATAAAAAAAGAAAAAATACTGCAGGCAAAAGAAAAATTTCTGCAGTTAAAAGAAAAGCATGAAGAAGTAATAATTGAAAAAAACAGCCGTATTGCCGATGCTGAAAACAGACTTAAACAAAGAGAAAACAGCCTTAATCTCAGAAAAGAAGAACTTAAAAACAAACTGAAAGAGTTTGAAATTACAAAACAAGAAGTTAATGCGGTAAGAGAAAACCTTACAAAACAGCTTGAAATAGTAGATAAGAAAAATGATGAGCTTGAAAAATTAAAAAAACAACACATAGAGAAACTGGAAAATATTTCCAGACTTTCATCGGATGATGCTAAAGCAGAACTGATAAAATCACTCAAAGCTGAAGCAAAAACAGAAGCAATGGCTCATATCAATGATATAATTGAAGAGGCAAAACTTACGGCAAATAAAGAAGCCAAAAAAATTATTATAAAAACCATTCAACGTATAGGTACCGAAGCAGCAATTGAAAATGCCGTAACCGTTTTCCATATTGACAGCGATGATATGAAAGGACGTATTATAGGCAGAGAAGGTCGTAATATCAGAGCTCTTGAAGCCGCAACAGGCATAGAAATTATAGTTGACGATACGCCTGAATCAATAGTATTGTCAAGTTTCGATCCGATAAGAAGAGAGGTGGCCAGACTCGCTCTGCATCAGTTAGTTACCGATGGAAGGATACACCCCGCGCGTATTGAAGAAGTAGTTGCAAAGACAAAAGAACAATTGGAAGAAGAAATTCTGGAAACAGGAAAAAAAACAGCTATCGATTTAGGTATTCATGGGTTGCATCGCGAAATATTACGTCTTGTCGGAAAAATGAAATATCGTTCTTCATACGGACAAAATCTTTTACAACACTCTCGCGAAGTTGCCAAATTGTGCGCAGTAATGGCTTCCGAACTCGGGTTAAATGTTAAACTTGCAAAACGAGCCGGATTATTACACGATATTGGAAAAGTTCCTGATGAAGAAATTGAAATTCCGCATGCAATATACGGAATGAAACTTGCCGAACGGTATAAAGAAAAACCCGAAGTGGTAAATGCAATAGGTGCACATCATGATGAAGTTGAAATGACAAGTCTGTTATCTCCGATAGTGCAAGTATGCGATGCAATTTCGGGAGCAAGACCCGGAGCAAGGCGTGAAGTAGCAGAATCATACATAAAACGAATAAAAAAACTTGAAAGTATAGCGGCAGAAGAAAGAGGTGTTGTTAAAACATATGCAATTCAGGCAGGAAGAGAGCTGAGAGTTATTGTAGGAAGCGACAAAGTTACCGATAAAGAGATAGAAGAATTGTCATTTAATATTGCAAAAAAAATAGAAGAAGAAATGACATATCCCGGACAGGTTAAAATAACCGTTATTCGTGAGGTAAGAGCCGTAAACTATGCAAAATAATATTTCAAATTAAAACAAAATGAATAAAATACAGATGGTTGACCTTAAAGGTCAGTACCAAAAAATAAAAAATGAAATAAATGATTCAATTTCGGAGGTGATTGAATCATCGGCTTTTATTAACGGACCGAAAGTAAAAGAATTTCAAACAAATCTTGAAAAATATCTTAATGTAAAACACGTTATTCCTTGCGGAAACGGAACTGATGCTCTGCAAATTGCATTAATGTCATTAGGATTGAAACCCGGAGATGAAGTTATAACCTCAGATTTTACTTTCATTGCAACCGTTGAAGTGGTTGCTCTTTTGGGTTTAAAATTAAAATTTGTTGATGTAAACCCCGATACTTTTAATCTTGACGTAAAACAAACAGAAAAAGCAATAACTCCTAAAACAAAAGCAATTGTGCCGGTTCATCTGTTCGGACAAGCTGCCGATATGGAAGAAATTATGAAAATTGCCGAAAAAAACAATCTTTTTGTTATTGAAGATACGGCACAAGCCATAGGAGCGGATTATACTTTTGATAACGGAACAACTAAAAAACTCGGAACAATAGGAACAATCGGCTGTACTTCGTTTTTCCCTTCCAAAAATCTCGGATGCTACGGCGACGGCGGTGCATTATATACAAATAACGATAAACTTGCCGAAAAAATAAGGCAAATTGCAAATCACGGGTCAAAAATCAAATATTTCCATGATGAAGTAGGCGTAAATTCCAGATTAGATGCAATTCAGGCAGCTGTCCTTAACGTAAAACTTAATTATCTTGATGATTATATTGCAGCGAGACAAAAAGCTGCAGATTATTATGATTCAGCCTTTAAAAACTGTGAGAAAATACAAATTCCTGCCGGGAACAAAAAATCAACCCACGTATTTCATCAATACACAATAAAAGTTAAAGGTATTGACAGAGACGGTCTTAAAGAATATTTAAATTCAAATGATATTCCTGCAATGATTTATTACCCTTATCCTTTACATCTTCAAAAAGCTTATAAATATCTGGGTTATAAAGAAAATGATTTTCCGGTTACGGAAGAATTATCAAAAACTGTTTTATCTTTGCCGATGCATACGGAACTGACAGAAAAACAACTAAAATACATTACACAAAAAGTATTGGAATATGCAAGAAGATAAAAAATATTTTGCTCACGAAACAGCAGTTATTGATGAAGGCTGTGAGATAGGCGAAGGAACAAAAATTTGGCATTTTTCACACATTATGCCTAATTGTAAAATAGGTAAAAACTGTAATATAGGACAAAATGTTGTGGTATCGCCCGATGTCGTTCTCGGAAAAAACGTAAAAATTCAAAATAATGTTTCTATTTATACCGGAGTTATTTGCGAAGATGATGTTTTCTTAGGTCCTTCAATGGTTTTTACAAACGTTACAAATCCGCGAAGTGCCGTTGTAAGAAGAGGACAATACGAAACTACTGTTGTAAGAAAAGGTGCTTCAATAGGTGCTAACGCAACCATTGTTTGCGGACATAATATCGGAAAATTTGCATTTATAGGCGCCGGGGCCGTAGTTACTAAAGAAGTAAAAGACTATGCCTTAGTGGTCGGAAATCCTGCAAAACAAATCGGATGGATGAGCGAATACGGGCATCGACTTAATTTTGACGAAAACGGAATAGCCGTTTGTCCCGAAAGTAATGAAAAGTATAAACTTTTTGATGATATTGTAAAAAAACTTTAAACTTTCACCTTTATACTTTTAACTAAATAAGCATGAAAAATTTTGCATTAATAGGAGCCGCAGGGTATATTGCAGTAAGGCATATGAAAGCTATAAAAGAAACCGGCAATAATTTAATCGCAGCACTTGATAAATTTGACAGTGTAGGAATAATAGACAGCTATTTTCCCGAGGCTGATTTTTTTACCGAATTTGAACGTTTTGACCGGCATATCGACAAACTTCGCCATAACGAAAATAAACAAATAGATTATGTCAGTATTTGCACCCCGAACTATTTGCACGATTCTCATATTCGCTTTGCGCTGAAGCAGCAAGCAGAAGCAATATGCGAAAAGCCGTTGGTTCTTAACCCTTGGAATGTAGATGCTCTGGCAGAAGTAGAAAAAGAAACCGAAAAAAAAATAAACACAATTTTACAACTCCGTCTTCATCCGAGTATCATTAAATTGAAAGAAGAAGTAGAAAATGCTCCTGAAGACAAAATTTATGATATTGACTTAACTTATTTGACATCTCGCGGTCGTTGGTATTTTATAAGCTGGAAAGGTGATATACAAAAATCCGGAGGAGTAGCAACAAATATTGGAGTCCATTTTTTCGATATGCTTTCGTGGATTTTCGGTAAACCGGAAAAAAACACCGTTCATGTTTCAACTGAATCTACGGCTGCCGGCTTTTTAAAATTAGAAAAAGCAAATGTCAGGTGGTTTTTAAGCGTTGATTATAAAAACATTCCCGATGAAGTTAAAAAAACAGGACAAAGAACATATCGTTCAATAACAGTAAACGGAAAAGAAATAGAGTTCAGCGGAGGATTTACAGACCTGCATACAGTTAGTTATCAAGAAATACTCAAAGGAAAAGGTTTCGGACTGGAGGATATTCGTTCAACAATTCAAACCGTTTATGAAATAAGAAATGCCGTTCCCGCAGGGCTTAAAGGCGACTATCATCCGTTATTAAAAAAATAAAATCATAATAAAATGTATAACAAACTTATCAGAGATAAAGCAACCATTTCCGTAATAGGATTAGGTTATGTAGGATTGCCCATAGCACTTGAATTTGCAAAAATAATTAAAGTCGTAGGGTTTGACATTAATGCAGAAAGAGTAGAAATGATGAAAAATCATATTGACCCGAGTCAGGAACTCTCATCCGAAGATTTTGCAGGGACAAATATAGAATTTACTTCAAATCCGGAAGATATAAGAGAGGCCGATTTTCATATTGTTGCAGTGCCTACACCGATAAACGAGTACAACCAGCCGGACTTAACACCTTTGCTCAGTGCTTGCCGAACAGTAGGAAAAAATATTAAAAAAGGAGACTATATAGTTTTTGAATCTACCGTTTATCCCGGTTGCACGGAAGAAGACTGTGTCCCTATTCTCGAAGAAGAATCGGGCTTGAAATATTGTGAAGACTTTAAAGTTGGATATTCGCCCGAAAGAATAAATCCCGGAGATAAAGTAAATACTCTTACAACAATAACGAAAGTAGTCTCAGGCTGTGATGATGAAGCTTTAGACAATATAGCTAAAGTTTATGAGATAATTCTTAAAAACGGAACTCACAGAGCAAGCTCCATTAAGGTTGCCGAAGCTGCAAAAATTATTGAAAACACACAGAGAGACGTTAATATCGCTTTGATGAACGAACTTTCCATAATTTTCAATAAAATGGGAATAAATACATATGAAGTATTGGAGGCTGCCGGAACAAAATGGAATTTTCTTAAATTCTTTCCCGGTTTAGTAGGAGGACACTGTATAGGCGTAGACCCTTATTACTTAGTTTACAAAGCCAAAGAGCTCGGTTACCATCCGCATATAATTAATGCCGGTCGTTTTGTTAACGATTCAATGGGCGGATATGTCGCAAAACAAACAGTTAAGAAAATAGCGGCACAAGATAAAAATATCAGAAATGCCAAAGTGCTCGTAATGGGCTTAACTTTTAAAGAAAACGTAAGCGATATACGAAATACAAAAGTAGCAGATCTCGTTAAAGAGCTTGAATCATACAAAGTTATAACTCACGTGGTTGACCCTTACGCTTTGTCCGAAGAAGTAAAAGAAGAATATAATATCGAATTGAGAAGTTCTTACGATTCTGATTATAATGCAATTATACTTGCCGTAAATCATAAAGAATATACAAAGTTAGATGAAGATTTCTTTAAAAAACATACCTCCGAGAATGGTATCGTAATTGACGTAAAAGGTATATTAAGAGGAAAAATAAAGGATTTGGTATATTGGAGTTTGTAAAAAACAGATTTTTTATTAAGCTGTCGGAAAATAATATAAAAAAGTATCGGTAATTCTTACTGCTTTTAACGGAGAAAAAAACTGTTGAAAGGGCATTAACATCTTTTTTAAAACAACGAGGTATTAACGAAAAATTTACCCTTGAAATTATTGTAATTGACGATTGTTATGCAGGAACTAAACAATAAAGATAATGAAATTTTTGCTGTTGACTGTATTGCTCTTATTATCACCAAATATATTTGGTCAGGGAGGAATAACTTTTCAGGTTGAGAAACTTTCGAAACCCGAAAAGTTATTAACCGTAAAATCATATGATGATATTTGTAAAAATCTTATCTTAGAAGATGCAAAGTTGTATGAGTGGGAAGTTGAAAGAGGAAAAATAAATTTTGATTATAATATTTTAGCAAAAAGCGATGCTCCGGACAGTTTAGTGAATTACGGTTATCACTCGTTTTTTAACGGAATGTATAGGGCATATGCAGAACACAGACCTTTTGTATTATCTCCTGATATGATTTGGCTCTTAATTAGTCAAGGCTTTGCCGAACACATAAATGCAAATCCCGATAAATTAAGAAAACACTTTGTTAATTTCGCAGGAAAAAAAACTTTGACAGTTGTGTCAAAAGAAGATTTACTTAAAAACTCAAACCCAACAAAATGGGCTGTGATTTTTTCTCAGTTTACATCTCAAATAGCAGAACATACCGGACAGGAGTTTATTGATATTATGACAGCTGATTTTTCTACAACGACCGTAACAGAGAAAGTAGCTTCTGAAATAACCGTAATGAAAGCCGTAGAGCCGTATTTTGAATTTTTAGTAATTAGAGTTATTTGCGGAATTCCTGAGATTACGCTGCAAGGCACAACAGAAGATTGGCAAAAAATACTGGATAAAACAAAGAAACTCGGAAAATACGATTTGAGATGGTGGACTAAAGAGCTTAAGCCGATTCTTAAAGAGTTTGTAAAAGCTTCAGAAGGAAAAATTAATAAAAAGTTCTGGAGAAATATGTTTAAATATCATTCTAAAAGAAAATACGGAGCTCCGAAAATAATAGACGGGTGGATTGTAAAGTTTTTTCCTTATGATAAATACGGGAAACGTAACAGTTTAAATAGACTTAAGGGCGGAGAAAGTTTGCCGGAAGAAATGGTAAAAGTTGATTTGAAATATGTAGAATTAACTGACAATAATACTCGTGAAATAATGCTTGAGTTACGGAGCGGCTTTATAGGATTAGAGCAAAATCCGATAACTCTTTCATTAGCTCCGAAAATAGGGTGGATGGTAAGAAAAAAGGATGTAAACCAAACAGAACTTTACCAAAAAATTGAATCTGAAAATATTCCCGGTGGCGGTTTTTCCGGCTCTTCCATAGATTTGAATGTAACAGAGGTTCCTGATATTCTGCGAAAGTTTGATACTATTTATTCCCTGAACCTTCGTTTTAAAGATAAAGTGTTTTTTCCGGATTGGATTAAAACAAAGAAGATAGGCAGATTGTCTGTAGAAGGAAAAATATCTAAAGCTGAAAAGCAAAAAATACTTGAGTGGTTTCCGGATACGGAGATTAGCATTAAGGATAAGAAATATAACACCGGAAAAAACGGTTGGATTGTGGTTAACGGCAGTAAAATTCCTGAAAGTATATTCAATTTAGACAAAATTTGGATTTTAGATATTTTTAATTATGAAAGAGATATTGAATTAATAATTCCCGAAAAATTGGGGGAAATAAAAATTGACATCTTATGTCTGGAAAATAAAATATCTGAAGATAATATTGAAAAACTGAAAAGATTATTGCCGAATACAGATATATACATAGCAGGTGAAAAAATCAGGTGACCAAACTGATAAAAATAATAACTGTTATCTCGGAGACATTTTTTTAATGTTAAACGCTCTCTGCTTTTGCTGTTTTTTTTACTGTTTGCGGTTTCGTTTATAAATACGCTTCATTGCTTTTGTTTCAAAAATAATAGCGGAAAGCAGAGTAAACAGTGCAACTCCCGATAAAATTACGGCAAGTCTTGTCCAGTCTTGTCCGTAAAATTCTCTGATATTTATATAGTTGAAGATTGAAAAAATCCATTCTGCTGTTCCTGCAAGTAAAATAATTTGAATAACCCTTGCAGCCCATCTTCTTTTAACAAACAGCAGAAAAGGAAACAACAGGGATATAAGAGCCAAAAGCTGCATATTATATCTTGAAAAATGTGCGGCTAACATTATAAAACTTAATACTATCGGAATAAATCTTAATACTTTCATAAAAAAATACAAAAATGTTACAGAAAAATTACTGCTTCGGGGTTGTCAAAATTGTTTATCAAAATTTCTTCAACTCTTTTTTGCCAAAGAGTCTTAAATTCAGTTTTTTCAATTTCGTTTGCTTGTCCTGAAATTATTTTTTGCATCAGTTCCTGCATTTCAGGCTTAGGAGGAACAGGCGGGCTATAGGCAACATCAACATATTTTCCGGTATCGGTTCTTGTAAAGCGAATTTCTCCCGTAATATTTTTTTCAAAATATAACAGAGAATGTCTTATGAAATTACCGGCAATACCTTTAAATCCTGTATCTTTTGTTGCTCCGGTTATATGGCTTATTACATTTGAAATAACGCCTGTAACACCTTCTTCTACAGGATTTTTAAACTCAACTTTTATTTTTCCTCTTTCCGGAATATCATCAGGATACAGTTTTTCCAATGCTTTTGCACACATCATATATGCTCCGGCAACCGTGGGACAACTGTGCCCTGCCGCTTTAACAATTTCCGTATATGAAAATTCAACGATTCCTTTTTCAAAAACACCGAGAAAATCGGATAAGTTGTCTTTTAATTTAATCGTTTTAACTTTATTGAAAAAATCCGGGTATTTCATATTTTTTAAAAATAAAGATGAATAAAGCCCTGAACAATAGTTCCGGTTTCTCTGTTAAGTTCAGAACCGTACATACTGTGAGGTATTGAAAAAATAATAATAGTTATAATTGATGCCGTTATTACGGAAATTCTGTTTTCTTTTTTTCTGTTAAGTAAAAATGCAATAAGCCAAGCCAAAAATGCGATAAGAAGCTTATTGTCTGTTAAATCCCAACCGAAAGGGACGCCTGCCCAAAATTCAAGAAAAGCAAATTTCTGAACAATAGGTCCTAATATCATACCGCCGATAGTCATTAAAATGAGTGTAATGCCTGTATATCGCTTAAATTGAGGTATTTTGAATACTGCAAAAAGTCCTGTTACATTTGCCAAAAACATTGCAAAAAATATAAAAATAACGTGGGGAATAAGGATATACAGCGGAACCGCTCCTTTATATCTTATTACGACAGGCTCTTCTTTTAGGAGCTCGTGTGTTCTGTTATTATCCGTTAAATTTATGTAATACATTAATTTGCCGGCAGGCGGTTGATGCGGCAGTTTTGCCGTAAATATTATTTTGCCTTCTTTTTTTTCTTGTTTAAAGATTTCTTTGTGCCAGTTTTCGTCTTTAATTACAGGGTAGTGCTTCCAAAATAAAACAGCACTGATATTATTATCATTAATGTTGAGTGTTAAAGTCGCATCGTCGTTACCGCCGTGAGAACGAATGAGTTTTAATTTATGCTCTTTCCCGTTTAATATTATTTTTGCTTTTTTAGGGTAGGTAGGACCTGTTACTTTCTGGTAAACTGCTGCTCCTAAGGTTATAATTAATCCGAGTATCCAAAGTATTATTCTCTTTTTTTTCATATGTTTATATATTAGGTTTTCAAGAAATTAAAGTTGAACAGGTAATACCAGTTTCTTATCTTTTCTGGTAATTTCCACTTTTACTTTTTGTCCTTTCTTTAGTTTGTTTAAAATTTCCATATAATCATAAATATTTGCGATTTTATCTCCGTTAATTGCCGTTATGTAATCGCCTCTTTTTATACCGCTTATTTCTGCAGGTCCGCCTTTTTTTGTTCCGTCTATTCTCAGTCCTTTGTTTTCGGTATCACCGAAGCCCGGTATAACACCCAAAGTAACTTTTAAACCTCTGCCGGAGGCATTGTTTTTTTTCGGCATTCCGGTTGATTGATATGTCAGAGAACCATTATTGCCGGCAAAATATTTTAATAATTCAAAGGCAAACTTTGTTACTTTTACCTGACCTTCAAAGTTTATTTTTTCGGTATCGTCGAAAGGAGTATGGTAATCTTCGTGTGCTCCGGTATTAAGAAAAAGTACGGGAATATTATTCATATAAAATGATGAATGATCGGAAGCTCCGTATCCGCCCGGTGAGAAAGAAAGTTTTAAGTCTGTCCTACCTTTTAATTTTTCTAATATTTTTTCAAATTCTTTTGCGGTTCCTGTCCCTGCAACTGTAACTGTATTGTTATCTTTTAACCTGCCTGTCATATCCAAATTTATCATCAGGTAAGCTTTTTTCAGGTCAATAAGCGGATGGTTGACAAAATAAGCCGAGCCGAGTAAGCCTGTTTCTTCTCCGCTGAAAGCGATAAATAAAATACTTCTGTCGGGTTTTATGTTTTCGTCTTTAAACTTTTGTGCAATTTCAAGAAGTGATGCCACTCCGGAAGCATTGTCATCGGCACCGTTATGAACAGCAACTGTGTCAGGCATTCTGGAACCGGAGTTTTTGCCTCCGAAACCGAGGTGGTCGTAATGTGCTCCTACTATGATATATTCTTGCGAAAGAGTTTTGTTATTTCCCGGAAGCAGAGCAATAACATTTTGTGTGCGTGTTTTTATGTATTCAATATTTACAACTCCTTTAACTGTTGTTTTTGTTTCAAAGGAAATCGGTTTTTTATTTTCGGCTAATTCAGTTTCAAGGTCTGTTATTTTTTTCTTGTCGGCAAAAATCTTATTTGCCAAATCTCTTTTTATCTGTATAACGGGGATTTCAACTTGAGCATTTCCTCTGCCGTATTTTAATTCCGAAAGTTTGTCTTTTTTGTCAAATTTTTCACCCGATACTAATAATACGCCTGCCGCTCCTTTCTTTATTGCCGTCATAATTTTAGAACGGTCGGAGCCGTAAGACTCCAGTTCGTTATCATCTTTAGAGTTTGTTTCCGGGATACCTCTCAATATCAAAACCCATTTGTTTTTTACGTCAACATTTTTATAATCGTTCCGTTTTATTTTATCGGTATTTATATCAAATCCGTATCCTGTAAATACAACCTTGCCGGAAACCGTTCCGTTACCGGAAAACGGCAAAGGTATATTGTCTTCAAAAGTTTTGCAACTGAATTTATTTATGTATAAGTGATTGTTGCTGTTTGCTTTAATACCTGTAGTGATATCAAAATACTGATAGCCGTTTTCACCGAGCAGTGTTAAATTGTTATTTTTAAATTCCCTCCTTATGTAATCTGCAGCAACTTTCATTTCTTTTGTTCCCGGCTTT
>CAMZKI010000110.1 GCA_947311125.1 uncultured Chlorobiota bacterium | reverse complement strand
ATGGTTTCATTTACACAGTTTAAACTCCCGGATATGCCTTCTCCTATGGTTAAGTTTCCTGCAATAAACAGTGAGCCGCCGGGTTGAATGTCTAATGTTGCTCCGTCTCTTATTAACAGAGATTTGCAAGAATCTCCGAGAGTATTTACTACCGGAAAGTATTTTGCTGAGGCTTCAATGACAACGTCAGTGTTTATGTCGGGAATTATACTGTCTATCCAGTTTTCGGCTGTATTCCAATCAGTGTTAATTCCTCCTGTCCAGGATTTTGTTTGGGCGTTTACGTTTATGGTCAGCACTATTACGCCTAAAAGTAATAGAGTGCTTTTTAACCTGAGAATGTAAAGTAAGTTTTTCATGACTATGGGATTTAAAATTTATATAATTATTTAACTGTTGATTTCTATTACAAATATAGGTTGTCTGTAAGTTGTTTTTCAGGGTTGAAAAGCCTAAACTGCAGAATATTTACAATTGGGTATTATTACCTAAGAGGTTTTTTCGGTATAAAAAACGAGGGTGAAAATTGTATTCACCCTCATTAAACTAAACTTTGTTAAATCATGAAAACTGTTTTGTGCAGTGTTTAGTTTATCATTCTTTTATAAATCTTTTGAAGGAGAGAATTACGCAAAAAAATGTTTTCGGTATGCTTTCGATTTCAAAATCTTCGCCGTAGATATCAGTTATCATTTTAACAATGGAAAGACCTATGCCGGATCCGTTTTGTGCATATGTATGTTTGTTTATTTGGTTGAAGTCGTTAATTTGCATAATTTCTTCTTTTGACAGTCCTGATCCTTGATTTTTAACTTTAAGAATGTAACTGCCGTTTTCGGTGTATGCATTTATAAATATTTTTTTTCCGTATGAAGAGAATTTGACTGCATTGTCTATTAGTTCTTCGATTAAAAGTTTGAATAAATGTTCTTCAATTTTCAGTTCAACCGGTTCTGCCGAAATTTCAAAATCTTTTTTTCTGTGTTTAAATTCTTTGTAATCGGTAACTTTATTAATAATTTTAAGTGTATTTATATAATCACAGTTTCTCATTTTTTTTATTCCGGAAATACTTGTTGAATTCATTCTCAATTCAGAGTAGACTAAATATCTTTTAACAAGTTTATGGAGTCTTTTTCCTCCGTCATATATATTATCGGCAATTTTTTTTATATTTTCTCTTGAGAGCTCATCAACACCGGTTCTTAAATAGTCTGAGAAACCGATAACAGCATTCAGAGGTGTGTTTATTTCGTGATACAAAATATTTGTAATATCTGTTTTTATAATTTCGTATTGTTTTTCAAATTTTGAATACTTTTCTAATTTACTTTCCGTTGCAAGTATTAAATCTTCCGGGTCAACAGGTTTTGTGAGATAATCTTCAGCTCCTATATTCATACCTTTACGAATATCTTCATCTGCAGAAAGTGCGGATAAAAATATTATAGGTATTTGGGCTGTCATTGAATTCTTTTTCAGTTCTTTAAACATTTTGTAGCCGTCTATTACAGGCATCATTATATCGGAAATTATTATGTCGGGTAAATTGTTAACGGCTTTAATAAAACCGTCTAATCCGTTGGAAGCTTCAATAACATTAAAATCTTCCATTTTTAATAAATCGGATATTTCGTTTCTTACTTGCTTATTGTCTTCGACTATCAGTATTGTTTTCATAGTATTTTTTATTAATGTTAATATTTATCGGTTTATTACGAGACCGACAACTCTGAATTCTATCCTTCTGTTTTTTGCTCGTGCTTCCGGATTATCTTCACCGTTTTCCGTAATTTCGGATACAAGAGGCTTTTCTTCTCCGTAGCCTTTTGCAATAAGCCTGTTTTTACTTATTCCTTTTTGTGTCAGGTATTTTACTACACTTTCGGCACGTTTTTTTGACAGGACTAAGTTGTATACAGAATCTCCGATACCGTCGGTATGTGCACTTATTTCTATTACTATATCTTTATTTTCGGTCATAATTTTGTATAAAAAAGTATCTAAATACAATTTTGAGCTTTCTGATAAATCCCATTTATTGAATTCAAAATATATATTATTCAGAGTAACGGGTTCTTTTTGTAAAGGGATAATTGTCAATGATTTAAAATCGGATTTGTTGTGAATTAAGTTATCTGAATTTAAAATAAGGGACGTAGGCGTGAAATTTTCTTTCTCTATTGTCAGCTTATAGTCTTGATTTTTATCAATTTTGAAATGAAATCTGCCGTTATTATCGGTTGTATCGGCAGCCAGACAAATATATTCACCATTATCGTTGTTTTTAATGTGCAATTTAACTATTGTGTTGGCAGATATTTGTTTTGTTTTTTTCTTTTTGTTTTCAGACAGGATTTGTTCATCGGTTTCGAAGACGGTATCTGAGATTTCAATTATTTTTTTGTTTACAACACCGTATTTAAAAATATCATAACAGCAATGTTCTGTTTGCGTATTAGTGTTACGATATCTGTTTGAAACAATAAAACCTGCATCATTATTTTTCGACTGAGTAAACCATATGTCATCAAAAGAAGAGTTTACGGGCTTACCCATATTCTGCGGCGGAATCCAGTTAACAAGTTCGCCAAAGGTTTTATAAATGTCATAGCCTCCGTATCCGGAATGTCCGTCGGAGCTGAAGTAAAGAGTTTTAGTTTCGTTATTAACATTCGGAGTAATTTCATTTCCGGGTGTATTAATATAGCTTCCGGCATTAACGGGGTCTTTATATTTTTTTGTTATTTTATCATAAACGGTATACCAAATATCTGTTCCGCCGTATCCTCCGGGTCTGTCGGATACGAAGTATATGACATCGAAATCAGGATTGTAACATTTTCCTACTGCAGGTTGTGTTGATATGTATTTTTTAGAATTAATTTTTCCGTTCAGTTTTTTGGGCTTTGACCATTTCCCGTTTTTAAATGTACTTACATAAAGAGAACTGTATACTCTGCCGTATATATCTTTACTGCCTGCCGCAAAATAAAAACGTTTTCGGTCATCGGAGAATGAGCCTCCCGACATACTTAAATTTTTGAGATTGACGAAAGGCTTCGGAGCAGAAAAACCTCCTTGCCAATAGTCTTCGGTTAATTTTGCGGAATAATATTTTTCATTCGGTAAATTTCGCGTATTTATGTTTATTACAGGAACGGAGTCTATCATATATGAAGTGTATATCAATGTAGTGTCATTCCAAATTATCGGAGATGATTCTTTGTATGAAGTATTGACGGATTGATTTAATTTTTTTACGGTGATTTTTTCGGCATCGGATTTTGAAGAGAAAACAGCATTTTCGCATCCTTTAAGTTCTTTTTCAACTAAAAATAACTCTTTATTTTGTTCTGTCTTTTTCAGTTTGTATATAATTTCGTCTCGGTATATTTGAAAACATACGGCAGCACTGTCGAAATTTTCTTCTGCCTTAAGGGTTTGCCCGTATTTAAAAATTGATTTAGGGTATTTATATTTATTTTTTTTATAAGTAATGTAATAAAGAGGTTTTGCTTTTTGATAATTTTTAATTTTAAAATACAGATCGGCAAGTTTATATGCAATATCATAATTATTTTTATTTCGTTTGTAATATTCAGAGTAGTATTTTATCGCGGTAATTTGGTCACTATACAGTTCTGCACTTTGAGCATAACCTTTTAATTGCCAATCTTTAAGTGCGTTAAGGCTGTCCTCTTGCGAAAAACAAATTTCTGCAGACAGAAAAATAACAGTGAGTATAATTAGTTTTTTCATAATTTTCAGGTTTTAGAAAACAGTACACGGTATTGTTTTATTTTTAATATTTGTTTCCGGTCTTTTATAACTTATTGATAATTCAAAAGCATTTTTAGTATATGAGTAAAATTCATATCCGGGAATTTCTATATCATAACTGATTGTAAAATCAAAATTTTTATAGTTAAAGCCGGTTTTTACAATAAATGCATCAGGGTTTCTGTTTAGACCTCCTCTGAAAAAAGCTCCTATGTATATATTTTTTGAAATTTTACTGTCGAAAAACAGAAGTCCTGTGTCAAAACCTATTAACAGTTCAGATGCCTTGTTTTGGTTAACGTAAATTAATTTGGGCTTTATAAAATAGTTATTCAGAAATGCTTTTTCCGTAAACATATGGAAAACATATCTCGGGTTTAACTGATAATCAATTGATGAGAAAGATTCATTCGGTTTGTTATAGTGAAACATTGACATTCCTATTTCGGAAGTAAATTCCGGAGTTTTATAGCTCCAAATTAATCCCCAGTTTAAATCTAAATATGATAATGATGCATTCTTCATAATTTCTTCGGTTGAGATATCCGGGTTGAAATAACCTATTGACATATCAAACTGGTCGGGGAATGTAATACCTGAATAATCTATTCTTTTGTTTACGTAACCTGCCTGCAATCCCATATGCAGATATGATTTATGTGAGATTTTAATAAAATAAGCGCTGCTTATGAACATTTTATTGACAGACATACTGTTGTCTGAAGATTTATCGTTTATCCAGATAAAGCCGAGCCCGGCTCTTTCTTTATTGATATATACAAGAAAGTCAAAAGCTACGGTTGATGTTATATAACTGTATTCTGTTTTTGTTCCTTGAGCTCTGTAATTTGAAATCAGACTCCAATTTCCGTGATAATTTGTTGTGTTTGCGGGGTTTAGTATCAAAGGTGCAGAGAAAAATTTAGAGAAATGAATATCCTGAGCGTATGCAAATGATGAGAATATCCATAAGTTGAGAATAGTGATTATTATTAAATATTTTTTCATAGCTTTATTATTTTAATAGTTTGACGGTTCCTCTTTTGCTGATAAGCTGATTGTCATAAGTTCTTACGGTAACCCAATAGGTGTATGTTTCGGTGCTTTGCTGTTTCCCTTTATAATTTCCGTCCCATCCTTTGTTTTTGTCCTTTGTTTCAAAAACAATTTCTCCGTATCTGTTAAATATTCTAAAGAAGATTAAATCTTCAATGCCCCAGCCTCTGACATATAAAATATCATTAATTCCGTCTCCGTTTGGGGTAAATGCAGAAGGAACATCGACTGTATATTTTTTTACGATATCAATGTCTGCATCATAAGTTACGGTAAAACATCCTGCAGTATCTGTTACCGTAACTTCATAATATGTTTGTTCGAACGGAGTAACGGTTACAGTAGGGCAATCAGTGCATGAGATGTTATAGTTCGGGAACCAGCTGTATGCAGCAATATCTTCAGAATAAGCATCTAAAATAACAGGTTCGCCTATAACAACGGTTGTATCAGGCAAGTTTACCGTTGGTATCTGCTGAACTTTAACTAAAACGGATGATGTATTTTTACAAGAATTTATATCGGTTCCGGTAACGTAATATGTAATTGTTGAATCGGGCTGTGTATAAGGAGTATCTGAATTTGGATTGTCTAAATATGTTTTAGGTAGCCATTCATAGCTTTGAGCACCGTTTGCTTCAAGTTTTATTTTATCTCCTCTGCATATTAAAGTATCATTACAGGTTGCTATGTCGGGTAAAGTAAAAACTTCTATTTCTGCCTCTGATGTATCCGTACAACCAAAATCATTTTTTGTAATTAATTGTATATTATAACTGCCTGCACTTTGATATATATGTTCAGGATTTGATACTGATGAGTATGTGCCGTCTCCGAAATTCCATAACCAAGTATCTGCATCATCACAATTATTATATCCTCTGAAATTAAAAGGAACACATCCTGAAAATTGATTATCAGCAGAATTAATATCAGAATTTAATTCGGGAATATAAATTGAGTCTTTCAGGTAGATATCGCATGTTCCGAGATTGTCGCTTTTTAGTAACAGTACAGGGTACATATATCCTGTATTATTGTAAGCATGAACAGCAGTATCAGTATTTGCGGCAGCTCCGTCTCCGAAAATCCATTGCATATCGAATATATCTTTTTGATTTTCGGCAATAAAAGTAATCTCTGAATTTTTACATGCAGTATCAGGCACAGTAAATTCAGCATAAGGTCCGTTTATTGTAAGATACTGATTTTTTATAATGTTTCCGGTGCACCCGTTGGAGGTTGTTACTTTTAAAGATACATCGTATTGTCCCGGCATTGTATATATGTGTTCGGGGAATTTCAGGTGAGATGAGGTTTCCCCGTCTCCGAAGTCCCATTGCCAATCAACAATATCTGAGTTGCCGGTAGTATCGGAAAAGTTTACAAATAAAGGGTAGCAGCCGGCTACAGAGTCTGTTGCCGTAAATTTCGGCTCAGGATAATTTTGTATATAAATGTAATTATTTATATATTTTACCGAATCACATCCTTTGTCATCGGTTAAAGCCAATGAAACTGTATAATAACCGGCGGAATCGTATATGTGTTTCGGAAAAATCTCGGAAGAATAATTTCCGTCTCCGAAATCCCAGAAGTAGGAGGATACTTTACTTGTATCTGCCGGTGTGAAATGTATTGTATCTCCGAAACATATTGTATTGTCGTTTGCCGTGAAATCCGGAATAGGGTTCGTAGCTTCTATATAATTAGGTTTAAATATTTCATTTGTACAGCCTAAGGTATCGGTAACTTTGAGTTTTACATCATAAATTCCGTGTTTATTATATATATGAGACGGGTTTTCTGATTCTGAAAATGTGCTGTCTCCAAAGTCCCAAAGCCAAGATACAACAGTGGTATCTGTTACGGAGAGATTTTCAAAAGAAACATTTATCGGCATACATCCGACAATATTTTGTGTTTTAAATTCAGGTTCGGGATTGTAAATTTTAATTTTTCGGACTAAACTGTCCTCGCAGCCCCTGAAATCTTTTACTGATAATTTTATGTAATATGTTCCTTTGTCTTTATATGTGTGGTTAATTTCCGGAGTATTTGTGTGAAGTGTTGTGCTGTCTCCGAAATCCCAAAGATACAGTGCATAAGTATTATTGTTCTTAAAATAATATTCATCTTGGGAGTTTTTACTGTTTATTTTTACTTTTAAATTTTTGCATCCGTATGCAGTATCTGTGTAAAAATCGGCTTTTATGTCTTTAATTACAACTATATCACTTGTGTTATATGAACATCCGTTATTGTAATTTACGGCTGACAGATTGTATGTGTATGTTATGTTATCCGGGTATGAGTGTGTGGGGTTAGAATTAACAGAATCAATAAGAGAGCCGTCTCCGAAATCCCAAAAAAGCTTATCGGCATCTTTTGCATTGCTGTTAAATACAGCAATATAAGGTTGGTCACAGTTTATTTTATAATCAGGGTTTAATATCGGTCCTTTTACATAGATGAAATTTTCTTTTAATTCGGCAACACCGCAACCGTTGTAATGTGCTTGCAGTTTTACGTCCATATAGCCGGTATCCGTGTACATATGAACAGGGTTTTCTTTCATTGAATATTCTCCGTCTCCGAAACGCCAGTACCATTCATTTACCAAAGCTGTGTCTTGTGAATTGTTAAAAAACTGCACGGGTTGAGAAGCACAAATAGTGTCGGGGAGTGTTTTGTAAAAATCTGCCGTTTGTTTTGTACCTGTTTTTGCTTCGGTAAAATACGGAGAGGAAACGCATCCTCTTTGTGTTATAAAATAATATTTAACCAGATATTCTCCGACATCGTTGTATATATGAGAGGGATTTTTTTCATTGCTTTGAGTTCCGTCTCCGAAATCCCAAAAATAAGTTGTAATACTGTCAAATTCATTATTGTAAAAAGATTTTTCATAAAATTTTAAACTTAAAGGAGCACATCCTTTAACTCCCCACGGGTTAGAAAATTGATTAGGTGTAAAATAAGCCCTCGGAGCACGAATTACAAAGCTGCTGTCTTTTATTTTTATGTCTTTGCAGCCGTTAGGACTGTAGGCAATAAGAGTGTCGTTATATACTCCTGTTTTTGTATATACTGCAACAGGGTTTTCGTCATATAAAATTTCACCGTTGCCGAGATGCCATTCGTATTGTACTGCATTTATCGAAAGATTTTCATAATTTACTACAGCCGGTGTTTGGCAAGAATAATTGTCAGATAAACTGAAATCGGCAATAATATTTTCTACATATATATCAGCAGAGACAGAGTCAATACATCCTGCTGTGTGTGTTGCTTTCAGGGTAACTGTATAAGTTCCCGGCTGAGAGTAAATATGGGTAGGATTTTTTTGTTCGGAGGTTGTGCCGTCCCCGAAGTTCCATAATAAGTAATAAGCATTTACGGATGTATTTGTAAAGTTTACTTCATCTCCGGGACATAAAGTATCTTTGTCAACAGTAAAGCTTGCATTAACTCCGGACAGGTTTATATAATTTTCTTTAATTAAAGTGTCGGAGCAAGAGTGTTCGTCTGTTACGGTAAGAGATACATCAAAATTTCCGTTTGAATTATATGTATGAACCGGATTTTTTTCGGTTGAGGTGTTTAAATCTCCGAAATTCCACTCATAAATTAAAGTTCCGTCGCCGTATGAATTATTATAGAAACTGACATCTTGCTGAGATGAACAGGAATTAGTATAATCTGCCATAAAATCGGCGTAAGGTTTATAAACGTATATGAGAGAATCCAGGTATCCGACATCACTGCAACCGTTAATGTCTGTTACGGTAAGAGAGACTTTATAATTACTTTGAAATAAATAGGTATGCAGAGGATTTTGAGTGTTGCTGACTGTTCCGTCTCCAAAATCCCATTCCCAGTTAGTAATATTTCCGTCACCGAGAATTGTTTCGTCAAGAAATTGTTTATTTAACGGTGCACATCCTGAATAATTGTTATCGTTTAAGGCAATACTAACCTCAGGTATTTTATATATATTGATGTAATTAACTTTTATGACAGTATCTGAGTTTGTTCCGTCGGATACTATCAGCTTTACCGTGTAACTGCCCGGTGTTGTATATGCTACCGACGGGTTTTTTAAGACGGATGTGCTCCCGTTTCCGAAATCCCATTGATAAGTCAGCCCTGAAGAGGGTGTTGAGTTATCGGTAAAATATATTACGGCAGAATTGCAAGCGGCTGTGGTATCAGCCGAGAAGCTTGCAATTACTTGTGCATTTGATTTAGTTAACAGCATAAAGATTATAGCTGTTATTAATATCGAATATTTCATTTTTCTTCAGTTTTTTATTTGCAAATACTAATTTGATGTTTCCTTTTTTTGATAATTCGTTTTCAAAACAACAAGGCATAGTTTTTATTTCTATTACAACATCTCTGTCATTTTCGTTATAAAAAAGGATGTTTTTGTCAAATTCATAAGCTGCATTGTCAAAAATGGTTTTGTTGTTTTCTGAGGGAACGATAATACGGCACTGGACAGGACCTAAAAATCGTTTACCTTTAAGAGAAATGAAATAATACCTGTTTTTACGTAATTTCATTTTCATATGATAAGTTTGCCCTTTTTTTATTTTTATTGTGCGCGATTTGCTGCTTACTATAAAGGACTTATCAGGTTTTTTTACAGGCAAAAATTTATCGTATGATGCATATGTGTTTGCCGGTATACTTAATACGGCTGCGATTAGGATTAAAAGAACTGACTTTTTCATGATTGTATATTTTAAAAGGTTAATAATTTCAGGTTTAATTTTCTTTTACAAAGATATGTTTGCTGCTGCTTGGCTTTAAGAGTTAAAAAACCTAATGAAAAGAGTGATTTCGATACAGGTTGAAATACTTATTCGTAATAACGAGTTTAATGTATTGATATATAGATTGTTATAGGTGGGTGTAGGTGATTGTACCTATTTGTATTTACATATTTACTTTTAGGTGTTTAAGGCTATTCTTAAAAGTAAAATGTTTTGCATTTTTGTGATTGTCAATAAATAAGGAACTTAATGATAAAGAGATATTTTAATAAAAGAAGGAAAGAGTATTTTTATTATACTTATTTTATTAAGTATGAGGGATTTGATTTTATAGAATTGATGTGTAACCTTAAAACAGACAAGAAGCTATCCTATATAATACTCAATTCTAAAAATGAGCTTTTGAACCTAAAGGTTAAAAACGTATTAAAAAAATACGGAAAACCTTTTTTTAAAGAAATTTCTAAAATTGACAAGCTGCACATTGCTTATTTTGAAAACTGAAAGTTGTAAAAATAAGCAATGTGCAGCTTGTCAATTTTAGAAATTT
>CAMZKI010000109.1 GCA_947311125.1 uncultured Chlorobiota bacterium | reverse complement strand
TTGCCATAATTTTTGTTTTTCTAATTATTTATAAATTTCTCACATCTAAAATAACATCATAAAATCTGTCATTGTCTGCAATAATGTTTAACAATTTTTCGGCAGTGCTTTCAGGACTTGACAACAAGTCATTATTTTTCAAATTTACGAATTTTTTAACATCTGAGAAATATTTTACCGGGGTTTTTCTTATTTGCTCCTGTATTGCTGTTTCTATAACTCCGGGAGCAACAGAGAATATTTTTATTCTGTTTTCTTTGGGATAAAATGATTGTTCAAGTTTTATATTTTGAGAATACATATCTAAAGCAGCTTTTGAAGCACAATACACGCTCCACGCATCAACAGTATGTCGTCCTGCTCCGGAACTTACGTTTAAAATTGTTCGTTTATTTTTATAGTTTTGGTATTTTTCTATGAAATTATTTATCAGAATGCTCGGAGAGACAATATTTACATTATAATCGTTAATTATATTTCTATTTTTCTGCATTCCGATTCTTTTAATTTCCGACATCACTCCGGCATTGTTAATCAGTATTATTTCAGACGAATCCGAAATTTCGGGGAATTTATAGCTTTCGGTATTTTCCGGTTTTGACAAATCTATGTCAGAGTGACTGTAATTTCTGTGAGAAATCGTGCAATTTCTTGATATTCCGTAAACCTTTACATTTTCTTTTTTCAGAACATTTTCTGCTATAGCTTTTCCTATACCTCTGCTTGTTCCTGTTATAAAATAGTATTTCATTTGTGCTGCAAGTTTGGAGTTTGAAATTTTTTTAAAAAATAAAATTATGTATTTTTTATGATTTTCGTTTAAATTTATCTCTTAACCATTTAGGCCCTATAATTACACCTGCAAGTAAATACGGATAATAAGTAAAAAGCCTCCATACAAAAGCTGTTATAACGGCAATACCTGCAGCCTGCGGCATAAATTCTTTTAAATACTCGGAAAAAACATATTCGGAAAACCCGCTGCCGCCGGGTGTAGGACTGACAAGCATCATTACCCACATTACCAACTGCTTTGCAAAAAGAAGGAAATGACCGCTCTTCATTGCAAAAAATGCAACAAAAATTGCATTAACTACCCAATACCTTGAGGTCCATGATATAAAAGTTGCTAAACCCGACTTAACCCAAAACATAAAAGGTTTGCGTTTCAGTTCTTTTGAGTTTGTAATAATATCCAAACCGGCTCTTCGAGCATCGTTTCTCCAGCGTCTAAGCGGTTTAATACTGAAAATTGCCAATATTGTCTTCTTTATAATTACCGGATTTACAAACAAACCGTAACTTATAAATAATATATATGCAAATTTGATAAGATATCCTATAACAGCGAAGTAAAAAAATTGATTGGCAAAATTCAAACCTGCAGAGTCGCCGATTGAAAATATATTTTCAGGACCAACGGCAAAAATCATCAGAGGGAACATTAACAGGAAGTACATTTCATCTAAAAAAGAAGTTGCCATAACTATTGCCGTACTTTTACCTACGCTTATACCTTCTTTATGAACAAATACTATGGCAACACCTGTCCCTCCTATTGCCGACGGCGAAATCGCAGATGCAAATTCCCAAAGCATAATTACACGAAATGCCTGCAACCAAGTTACCTTGTTTTCACTCAATATTCTGAAACGCCACATATATCCTATATCACGAAGAATCATAAATAATGCTGCCGCTGCCAGGAAAATAACGGTCTGAAAAGTGAAGTTGATAACGTCAAAAGATACGTTCTTGCCTCTAACCTGATAAAACAACATCCCAAATACAGCTATTACTCCTATAACAGCAGGAATTATAACTTTTTTCGGATTTATTTGCTTTTCTAGATTTTCCTTCTTTTTTAAATCAATTTTTGCCATTTCACTGCAATATTAACAAAAATTGAAATTTTACACTAATTTAAAAATTAACGATAATATATAAATTACTATTCTATTTAAACATTTGCACCCAATAATTTCCGGCATTTCCTATGCCGAATTCTTTATGAAAACCCATAATATTTTTACAATGCCCCTCGCTGTCAAGCCATTGCTTTAAAACCACTTTTGTGTTATCAGTATAATTTACAGCAATATTTTCCGCATCAGCCGAACAACCTTCTTCTTTTGCTCTTTGCCAAGGTGTACTGCTGCCTTTGTCGGTATGAGAAATATTTTCTTTTTGCATATACTCAGCATACTTACGAGCTGTCCTGCTTAGACAATTGCTCAAAATAAGAGGCGGTCTCGAATCAATCAGCAACCCTCCGCAGACATACCCGGATGCACGTTTTTTATTTATCTCAATCAACATCTTTATTTGCATATATTTATCCTGAAATTTTATTACCTGTTGTTCAAATTCTGTATCATGCCCGATTTTTTGAGGATATAAAACTAAAATAGTGCTTGCTGTTTGTAAATCACAGGCAGTATCGTTATAAAGCAGGTTTAAATCTTCAATTAATTCTTTCCCTGTATTCCTCCTAAAATATTTTTTACAATTTGCAAAAACCTCATACATCCTTTCGTGAAGCTGTTCTTCCGTTAAACTTCTGTCTGATTTTAAAACAGCATACGAATTAAAGTTCTGCAACTTAGAATATTTATAAAGATAATAGTTGTTTTGGGGATAAATTGCTCTGAATTTATAATAAATTCTTAACGAACCGTCAATATTACCTGCATAGAATAAAGAGTCCGCCTTTCTTTCCGCAAATCTGATAATTTTGTCTATACGGTAACGATTTTCCGAATAGAAATAGTCAGAAGGATATTTAGCCTTAAATTTTTCAAGTTTATGAATGCCTTTTAGTGCCTCAATAACAGGATATCTGTACAATCCCCTAAGTTTATCGCTGTCATATAATTCTATAACAGACAAACTTTTATACAGATATGAGTTTAATTTATCTTTTCCGTTTTTAATATTTTTGTTGCTTACATTAACACATTTCATATAATTTCCTGATTCATAGAGCTTTTTAACTTTACTTTGAGCAAAAACATAAGCTTGAAAAAAAACAGATAATATAAATGAAAATAATACTTTTTTGTTAAAGAGTGTCTTCAGTTCCATTTTTTCAAATTTAAAATATATTTTGAAGTTAAGTTTCTTTTTAGATACAGTATACTTTTTTTTACTAATGATATATATTTTTTGACAAACCCTGCCTTTAAGTAAGTTTTTTAAATATATAACATACTAAAAACAAGGACTATATACAAAAAACCATAAGAAAAGTTAAAAAAAATTTGCATAATAAAAAAAACAGTCTTTTATTTGCGAGTGAATACTAACTAACAAAATATGCTGTCCGAAAGACAAGAGCAAATAATTAACGAATCAATAAAATTGATTGCAGAGAAAGGAATACAAGGTTTTACAATAAAAAATTTATCTAAAGCCATAGGGATTTCAGAGCCTGCAATTTACAGACATTTTAAAAGTAAAACGCATATTTTGCTGACTATTTTAGATGATTTTACAAAAATGGCAGATATGTTGTCAAAATTAGTAGATAATGACAAGTTCTCCGCTTTCCAAAAAACATCTTTTATTTTCAACAAAATGGTTGATATGTTTGCAGAAACACCGTCTCTTGTTTCAGTTATTTTTTCTGAAGAGATATTTAAAAATGAGGAAATTCTGAAAAATAAAATAATAAAAAAATAAAAAAAATTACTCAAAAATTGCTTGAAGATTGTCCAAAGACTTCCAGAAGATTATTCGAAGATTATCTGAAGATTAGTCAAATATTTATCTAAAAACTTCTATTGACGATTGTTCGAATGTGATCTAAAGATTAAACAAATATTACTTGAAAATTACTTTAAAGTTTCCCGAATATTATCAGAAGAATACCTAAAGGTAACTAGAGCTTAAATGACGTAAAGATGCTGTTCGAGTGGAATTAATATTTAGTACTTTCAATTAGTCTATAAAAGATACTTTATAATCGTTCAACGGATTAAGATGAAGCTAAACTTTTATATCGATCACTATTTGATGGACAAATTGTGGAAGATGTTTTAGTTCGCTAGCTTAATAATATCAACTATATTGCATATGTTATGAAACATTATCACTATTTGATAAACAATTAGTAGAAGTTGTGTTAGTTCGCAAACGTAATAACATCAAATAAACCTGACAGTCATGACTTTCATGCAATTATCACTAATGACCTGTTTTTCACATGTTAAAGTGTATAGTGTCTTTAACACTATTCCTTAAT
>CAMZKI010000108.1 GCA_947311125.1 uncultured Chlorobiota bacterium | reverse complement strand
TCACTTCCGTTCGTTCTTTCGAAATAATCACCCGCTCCGTCAGAACATTCTGAAACAACAGTGGAATAACCACCCGCTGTTTCAAAATCATGAACATAAATTTTAATTTTCTCTCAAGTTTTTTTCGGACAAACTCAAATTTATGTTCATGATTTTGAAACAGCGGGTGGTTATTCCACTGTTGTTTCAGAATGTTCTGACGGAGCGGGTGATTATTTCGAAAGAACGAACGGAAGTGATATAGGCGGAAAATATAATAATTTGCAAGGTTCCTTCTTTTTTGCAGCTCAGGATATAGATGCTTCCGGATGTCCGGCAGCAATTCTTCCTGCTGTAATTCTATTTGACGATATTAATATTTCCGGATACACAAATCTTGAACTAAGAGTTTACTTGGCTGAAGATGATGCACTTGACGGCAATGAAGACTGGGACGCATCAGATTACGTACACTTCGATTATGATATTGATAACTCCGGAACTTTTCAGAACGGGATTTGGATAGAAAGCAGCGGAGCTACCAATACAACTGCTAACATAGATACAGATTGGGACGGAACAGGAGACGGGGCGGTTATTACTCCGAGCTTTATTCAGTATACCCAAAATTTGACAGGAACAGGAAACTTATTAGATATTCAAATTACGTTAAGTTTAGATGCAGGAGATGAGGATATTGCTTTTGATTATATCGAAATATGGGGAACTCCTTCAGGTCCGAACATAGTTGTCTCTCCAAATTCTTTAACCGGTTTTACTTACGTTGAAGGCAGCGGTCCTTCGGGAGAACAAAGTTTTACGGTGGAAGGAAGTAACTTAACTGATAATATAACGGTCACTTCTCCTGCAAACTGGGAAATATCAACAATATCAGGAGGACCTTTTCAGACAACCCCAATTACTTTAACACAAAGCGGAGGCATAGTTTCTCTTACAACAATTTATACAAGAATGGTGAGCGGATTAACTTTTGCAGGATCACCGTATTCGGGAAATATTGCTTGTGCAAGTGCATCTGACGGTATAACGGAAAATGTTGCGGTTGACGGAACTGTTACCGACCCTAATGCCTGTGCTACAGAACTTATAATTTCCGAATACATAGAAGGCTCTTCAAATAACAAATATCTTGAACTGTATAACAGAACCGGAAATACGATAAATCTGGCTGATTATGAAATTCGTCAATATAATAACGGCTCTTCTACACCTACTTATACGCTGGTTTTATCCGGAACATTAGCTGACGATGCTGTTTATGTTATAAAAAATTCTTCTGAAACTTTAGGTGTTACGGCTGATTTATCTACAGCAAGTGCGGTTATGACTTTCAACGGAGATGATGCGTTAGAATTGTTTAATACGGTAACAAATCAACCGGCAGATATTATAGGACAGATAGGTTCTGACCCGGGAACAGAGTGGGGGAGTGGCTTAACTTCAACAGCTGATAATACTTTGGTAAGAAAAACAGATGTAATTATCGGTGATACAAACGGAACAGATGCTTTTGATCCTGCCCTGCAGTGGGATGGTTATTCAACGGATTATATTTCTAATCTCGGCACTCATACTATTAATTGTTTTTGCAGTGAACCGACAGTTGATGCCGGTTCGTTGACTTTTCCTGTTAAAACATCAACAAGCATTGATTTGTCTTGGACAAGCGGAGACGGAACTAACAGAATAGTTGTTTGCAGAGAAGGTGCTGCTGTTTCTTTTGCTCCTGCAGATAATAATACATATACGGCAGATGCAGATTATTCTGCCGGTGCGGAAGTCGGAACGGCGGGAGAAGGAAATAAAGTTGTATATAACGGAAACGGAAATACACCAACTGTTACAGGATTAACTCCGGGAACAATTTATTATTTTAAAATTTATGAATACAGTTGCAGCGGAGGAGCAGAAGATTATTATATCTCGGGAACACCTGCCGAAGGAAACGAAACAACTTTACCCGAAGATGCAGGAAGTTTTACTTTGACTTGTATAACAAATACTACGGCAACTTTAACGTGGAATTTGCCTGCAGGAGGTTTCGACGGAATACTGATAACCGCAAGAGAAAGCACATTACCGCCCAGTAACCCGTCTTGCGACGGCTCAACATTAGTTTCTCCGAATACCGACTTTTCTGCGGCACTCACATATTGCGGAAATACAACGTCAAGTAAATATGTATATAATGCAACCGGCACAACAGTAACAATAACCGGTTTAACTGCCGGAGCCGATTATGTATTCAAATCGTTTACTTATAACGGAACAGACTGGACAACAGGTACTCAAATTTCAGGAGCAGCTCAAATTTCTGATGTATCAAATCAGGGATCATCTCCTCAAAATAACGGAGCAACTATATATTGGGTAAATCCTTCAACTTGTTATGATGAAATAATGGTTGTAGGACATGAAACAGGTTCTGTAACTCAAATACCTTCAGGTGACGGAAGTGCATATACGGCGAATTCTGTTTTCGGATTAGGAACAAATTTAGGAACAAATGACTATGTCGTTTATAAAGGCACTCAAACCAATTTTGACGTAACAGGACTTACCAACGGCATTCAGTATTGTTTTAAAATCTTTGTCAGAAAAGGAAGTGAGTGGAGTCTTGGGGCTGAAACTTGCATAACACCTGCAGACGTAACATACTTTAATCCGGGAGAGCTTGTGATTATAGGTTTTGATTCTAATGTGGGTGGCGGAAACGACAGTATATTTCTTGCAACGTTTGTAGATATAAAACCAGGAACAGAATTTTTATACGTTAACTCACGGTTTGAGGCTGGTGCTCCTGCAAATGTCCGAACTTATGAATGGCACGGAGGAGGAGATGACCCGAATGCCGACCCCGGAATTTTTAAAATTTCATATAGCTCAACTGCTGCTTCAAATATTGCTGCCGGTTCTATTATTTCTTTCAGCACAACCGGTTATAAAGCTGATTATATTAAAGTTGACGGAGTTTTAAATACTGACTTTACAAGTACAAATATTGTCGGTTCTGCTAATATTCACGCAACCGACGGTGATCAAATCTGGTTGCTTCAAGGCAGTTTTACGGATCAAGGAACTTATTACACTCTTGACGGGAATGTGCTTTGGGGCTTAACAAATAATATTGATTGGGTTCCTATTGATCAACCTGTATCTGATGCTTCTGACGGAACAGGCAGAGAATCAAGATTAAATCCGGATTTAGAATGTTTTAATTTATCTATGCCTGCAGGAAAGGGATATGCTTTATATTTGAACAGTTCAGACCATAATAATTCTAAAAGAAATTTATTGCTGGCTGTTATGAACGGAGCTAATTGGGCTGACGGAACCGGAGATGCAACAATGAATTTTAATGCAGATTTTACTGCACCTTATAACTCTGCGGAAATAGGAATGCCCTTTACAATAACCACAGGAGGTAATTCTGACGGAACATGGTTAGGCGGAGATACAGGATACGAAAATGATTGGTTCTCCTGTATGAACTGGGAAGGTTTAACAGTTCCTGATTTGTCAGTGAATGTTACTATTCCTGCAACCATAAATCAGCCCGTTATTGACCATACATCGGTAAAAGCTCCGAAATATGATTATATAGCTCAATGTAATGATATTATTATAGATAATAATACTTTAACAATTGAAGGCTCTGTTCTTGATACGCTGTATATTAACGGAAATCTTATAATTCAAAATTCAGGGATTTTAGATATGAATTCCGGAGGAAGTAATGACGGGCTTATTTATATTTCCGGCAACTGGGATAATCTGGCAACTTTTGATGCAGGAAAAGGTACTGTTGTTTTCAACGGAGCAAATTCTCAAACGATAACAACATCTGCAACAAGTGAAACTTTTAATAATTTAAGAATTAATAATTCTAATTTGCTCGGTGTTATAACAAATAATAATTTGCTTATTAATGATACACTTTCTCAAAATAACAGTTTACTTAATCTAAACGGGAAAAATATTGAACTAAAAGGGGTATATGAAAACATTAACAGCTATTTTGAAGGAGATGCTTCTTCAGATTTTGTTATAAGTGCAGATGCAGATAACGGAAATATCGACAGTATTTATTTCAAAAATGATATTAATGTTAATAATTTTTCGATTGACAGAACAGGAAAAAGTGCTGTTTTAATGACAGACTTATTTGTAAACGGAAATCTTTCGGTTATATCAGGAAATGTAACTTTTACACCCGGGAATAATTATGATATAGCAGGAAGCCTGATTAATACACCCGGAACCCCGGATGCTTTAATTATAAAATCTGATGCAAGCGGTACGGCTTCTTTAATTCAAAATACAGGTAATATACCGGCAACAGTAGAGAGGTATTTGTCGGGAAATAATTGGCATTATATTTTTACTCCCTTAACCCAAGTTGATACAGCAACATTTACCGTTGCACCCTGGGGTGATATTAATCCGAATATTTTATGGTATGATGAAACTGTCGCAGATTTCTGGCAAGGATTTACGCTGTATAACCCTTCGGGCTGGACAAGAGTCAGCGAAATACCGTCTCAATATTTCCGGACAGACAGAGCATATATAAATTATTTTACGGCAGATAAAGTATATACTCAAACAGGGGGAGTTCTGAATGATGCCGATAAAACTTTTACTTTATCATATACGGATAACGGCACAGGGGCAGAACCGACTACCGGAACTGACTGGGATAATTTTGAAGGATGGAATTTATTGGGCAACCCGTATGTTTCTGCCGTAGATTGGGACAATATCGGGCTTGATAAAACATATATAGAAAATTTTATTTATTATTATGATGATACACAAGACAAATATCTTTGCTACGGCGGAAATCCGCCGTGGGATAACAGCGGGGTTTCAATAAACGGAGGAACTCAATATATTCCGGCAGGGCAAGGATTTTTTGTTAAAGCATTGCCGACAGGAAATGCTCAGCCGTTTATTATGCCCAAATCTGCAAGAGTACATAGTGCTCAAGCATTTTATAAGACTTCAGTAAATCAGACAAACACAATAAAATTACAAATCAGAAAAGAAAATTATACCGATGAAACAATAATAAGGTTCTTTCCGGATATTGCAGGTACTACAGAAGGACACGATTATAACCTTGATGCATATAAAATGTTTGCATGGAATAGTTTAAAACCTCAGTTATATTCTTATTTCGAAGAGAATACAAATTTATTCGCTGTTAACTCATTGTCTGATTTTTCGGAAACTAAAATTGTTCCTCTCGGAGTAAGTATCGGAGAATACGGAGAGTATTTTCTTGAAATGACGGAAAATGATTTAGAAGGCACTCATATTTGGCTCGAAGACAGAACAAATAACGTTAATACAAACTTGTTGAAACAAAGTTCTTATTCTTTTAGTCAATCAGTTGAAAAAAACAACGACAGATTTTATTTGCATTTTGAAAAAAATACCGCACCTGTTTTAAATATTGATATACCCGATCAAGTTTCTGAAACTGATAAACTTTATGAATATACTGTTTCCGAAGATATATTTACAGATAGTAATTTTGAAGACGAATTAACATTATCAGCAACTCTTGAAAACAATAATCCTTTACCGGACTGGCTGAGTTTTAATTCGGAAACACAAACATTTTCCGGAATACCTTCTGAAGTTCAAATGTTGAATATAAAAGTTACCGCAACTGATATTTTCGGAGCATCAACTTTTGATATATTTAATTTACAGATAAAAAACGCAACCGATATTTTTGATTTTAAAGAAAAAACAATACTTATATATCCGAATCCTGTTACGAATATCTTAACAGTGAATTTACAGAATATTAAAACACCGGCAAATATTGTTATATACAATGTATCGGGAAATATTGTTTATAAATCGGTAATAACAGAAAGTTTGCATAATATAGATTTAAGAAATATATCTTCCGGTATATATTTACTGGAAATTAATATTGGAGGGAAAAAAATCAGAAAAAAAATCACAAAATTTTAACAACTTAAATAGTTGATAATAATAAGAATATATTGTTTTGTGATAAAAAGTAATTTTGTTTTTGAAACATTTTGTTTTATTT
>CAMZKI010000107.1 GCA_947311125.1 uncultured Chlorobiota bacterium | reverse complement strand
TGATTCTCCCGGATTTAAGGCATTGTCTGCCTGCAATGTTGCATTTGTTCCGCAAACATTACTTATATCAGTAACAGAAGATACGACAGTATTATTAATAATTACGACATCATCCCATACAACATAACTTCCGTCAGAATTTGATAAAGTCCATCTGAAAGTGTTACTGTTTGAAGGAGCCAAACCGCTGCTTAACCCGGTAACTAATGTATTATATAAAGTAGGATCGGCAAAAGTTCCCGAGCCTGATATCACAGACCAAGTTCCCATATACCCTGACGGCGGTTGGTTTCCATTCAGAGTGTACGAATTATTTACACAAGTAGTATCATCAACACCTGCATTTGCGGTAACTCCGGAAGTTATTACTAGGTTCCAGCTTTGATTTACCGGTGTAGCTATTCCGTCTGATACAGAAATTGTTATAAGATTATTCAACGGAGCACCGCTTGGAGGTGTGCCGGATAATGTCGCCGTCCCGTTACCGTTATCGACAAGAGTTAACCATGAGGGTATTGAAACCGCAGAAAATACCAAAGGGTCTCCGTCTGCATCCGTAGCTGTAATATTATATGTATAAAGGACTGTTTCCGTTCCGGTTGTTACAGGTGTTGACGTAAATACAGGGTCGTCATTTACCGGATTTACGTTTATGTTAAAAACAGTTGCAGGTATTGATCCTCCTACACCGTCAGAAACCGTAAAAGTAAAACTGTCAGTGAGGCTTTCATCTCCGTTATTTGAATATGTTATTGCATTTGCATCAATTTGAGCTTGCGTAAAAGTTCCGTTTGCCGGTACAGGCGTTCCGCTTACATATAATGTTCCGTGAATAGGTAAAACCGTTACAGTATAAACTATTTCCGCAGTAGTATTATCTACATCCGTAACTTGTAATAAAGCATTTGATATTATCTGATTTACAGCACCTTCGTTAACCGTTAATACATTGTTATTTACCAGAACAGGCGGATCATTAACAGCATTTACGGTTATTGTAAAATATTGTGTCGGACTTGTATCATCACCGCCGTTTGCAGTTCCGCCGTCATCTGTTAAATAAATACTGACATTAGCAACACCGAATGCATTTACAGCAGGTGTATAAGTTAAGTCTCCTGTTGCGGGATCAACTGCCGGCTGAACCGTAAATAGTCCTGCATTATCATTTGTTAAATTAAATGTTAAAGTTTGAACAGGAGGCTCTTCATCTGCTGCACCGGCACTTATATTTGTTGCCCAAGCATTTACCGTTTGTGCACCGGCATCTTCGTTTATAACTTGGTCAGGTCCCTTTGTAAAAGACGGTTCACTGTTTATGGCTGTTACATTTATTGTTATTGTATAACTTAAAGTGCTGAATCCGGTACCGTCATGAACTCTGAAATCAAAAGTTGTATAAGGAGTCCCGTTTTCATTAGGATTAGGACTATATTTTAACAAGTTTGAATTAATATCCGCAATTAAAACTATGTTTCCCGCAGCAAGAGGAGATTCTCCTCCGTCAAGGACACCGTTTCCGTTTGAATCAACCCAAAGAAATCCCAAACCCGGGACTGTCGTTATTTCTAATTGAGAAAATGCATCTCCTTCAATATCTGAATATCCGAAATCACCAGAAGCAAATGTATAAAACAAGTTTTCAGGACATGTAACTGTATTGTCTGCTCCTGTAGGCAAGTCATTTACTGCAGTAATCGTAATTGTAAATGTTTGAACAGGGCTTGTGTCATCACCTCCGTTTAAAGTTCCGCCGTCTTCTGTTAAATAAATCGTAACATTTGCTATTCCGTTTGCATTTGCCGCAGTTGTAAATGTTAAATCTCCCGTTACGGGATCAACTGCCGGCTGAACAGAAAATAAAGTTGTATTATCGTTAGATAACACAAAAGTTAAGTTTTGTCCTGCCTCATCCGGTGCTCCCGGATCTATAGACGTAGCCCAGTTATTAAACGTATAAGCCCCTATGTCTTCATTAACCGTAATATTACCGCCTGCTGTAAAAGAAGGTTCACTGTTAACCGGTAACACATCTATTGTCATTGTATAAGTTGCTGTGCTGTATTGAGTTCCGTCGTGAACTCTAAATTGAAACGAAGTGTATCCGACACCGTTTTCATCCGGTAAAGGAATATATTTTAAAAATCCTGAATTTATGTCAAAGGTACTGACTACATCTGAAGAAGCCAGAGCGACCTCTGCTCCGTTTACAGTTCCGCTTCCGTCACTGTCTATCCATAATGTTCCCAGTCCGGGCGCAGTTGTTACTTCAATATGGTCAAAGGCATCGCCTTCAACATCGGCATAACCGAAATGCCCGGTTGCAAAAGTTATATTTGAATTTTCATAAAGAGATACTGTATTGTCTGCTCCTGTAGGCGGATCATTTACGGCAGTAACCGTTATTGTAAAATTAATTGAAGGACTTGTATCGTCACCTCCGTTTAAAGTTCCGCCGTCATCTGTAAGGAATACGGTAACAATTGCTGTTCCGTTTTGATTTGCTGCAGGAGTATAAGTTAAATCTCCGGTAACCGGATCAATTGCCGGTTGTACAGAAAAAAGTCCGTTATTATCATTAGACACATTAAAAGTTAAAGTTTGTCCGGCTTCGTCGGCAGGACCTGAGCTAATAGCAGTTGCCCAAGCTGCAACTGTTTGAGCACCCGCATCTTCCGCCACTGTTTGATTAGCTCCGAGGGTAAAAGACGGCTCGTCATTAACGGCAGTTACATCAATTGTCATTGTCCTGATATTGCTGTACCCGTCATTTCCGTCATTTACCTGAAAATCAAAACTGTCATAACCTGCTCCGTTTTCATTCGGATTTGGTCTGAATTTCAGTCGGGGTATATCTGCTACTAAGATAACATCCCATAATGATACATCTTCTCCGGCATCAATTATATTATCACCGTCTGCATCATAATATAATGTTCCCACAGACTCTAATCCTCTTATGCGGATATCGGTAAAAGGATCACCGTCTGCATCATTGTAAGGAAAATCACTTGCAACAAAAACATAATCATTGTCTTCCAATGTTGTTACCGTTGCATTACTTGTAGAGGGAAGAGTTTGCGCATTAATAAAATAACTAATGCTGAAAAATAAAGTAAAAATCAGATACTTTTTCATGTGTCTATTTTTATATTCTTAAGGTCTTAATTATCTTTATTTAAAATAAGATAAAGATTTGGTATAATCATTAAATTGTCATACAATACACTACAAACCAGCGATATACAAAATGCACACCTCCGGCTTATGCAATTTTACTCATTAAAATACAACAAACAGACTTTCTCAAAGGTCAAAAGGTTGCATTATTATCCAATTTAATATAATATTCTCAAACAATATCAAACAAGCAAAAAGCATTCCTATTTGATGTTATTTTATTTTCATAAAAATAATCACGAAATATATATCTTTTTTTACATTTGTAAAAACATTTTTTATGAAAATACTTGAAAACTCAATCATAAAGCTAAGAGATACTGAACCGAAAGATATAGATTTTTTATTTAATACAGAAAATGATACGGATTTATGGGAAATAAGTAATACCGTAAAGCCGTTTTCTAAATATGTTTTAAAACAATATATCGAAACATCTCACCTCGATATATTTACCGTAAAACAAGTACGCTTTATAATAGAAACCTTAAAAGATAAAAAAAGTGTAGGATTAGCAGAACTTTTTGATTATGAACCCGTTCATATGCGGGCAGGAATCGGTATACATATAATAAAAGATGAACAAAGAAAAGGTTATGCAAAACAAGCTCTTTCCCTGCTTATAAGATACTGCGGAGAAGTTCTGAGATTAAACCAAATATATTGCAATATAAGTGTAGATAATACAGCAAGTATAAAATTATTTGAAAAAGCAGGGTTCAAATTAAGCGGGAAAAAGGAACAATGGCTTAATACAAAATACGGCTTTAAGGATGTTTTATTTTACCAGTTACTTTTACGTTAATTTAAAGTTTAAAAACATATGAAATATTAAAATATCTCCATACCTTGTTATCTAACACTTTTTATTTTTTGGTTTAATCATATTTAAAATATATTTTTGGAACTTGCAATTTAATAACAAATCACTAAAACTAATTATAAATGAGCGTATTAGTAAACAAAAACTCAAAGGTTATCGTTCAGGGTTTTACCGGAAGCGAAGGGACTTTTCATGCAACTCAGATGATAGAATACGGCACTAATGTAGTAGGCGGTGTTACACCGGGTAAAGGAGGACAGTTCAGGCTTGACAAACCGATTTTTAATACTGTAGAAGATGCCGTAAAAGAAACAGGGGCAGATGTTTCAATCATTTTTGTTCCGCCGGCATTTGCCGCCGATGCTGTTATGGAAGCAGCCGAAGCAGGTATTAAAGTAATTGTTGCCATTACCGAAGGTATCCCTACATCTGATATGGTAAAAGTAAAAGAATATTTGAAAGATAAAGATACAACCTTAATAGGTCCTAATTGTCCCGGAATTATTACTGCGGAAGAAGCAAAAATAGGAATTATGCCCGGATTTATTTTTAAAAAAGGAAGTGTCGGAATTGTTTCAAAATCAGGAACATTAACCTATGAAGCCGTTGACCAAATTACAAAAGCCGGTTTAGGACAAACTACCGCAATAGGTATAGGCGGCGACCCTATCATAGGAACTTCTACATTGGATGCAATAAAACTTTTTGAAGCCGACCCCGAAACAAAAGGAATTGTAATGATAGGCGAAATAGGCGGAAATATGGAAGCTGAAGCCGCCGAATGGATTAAAGAACACGGAACAAAACCGGTTGTAGGATTTATTGCAGGCGAAACAGCCCCGAAAGGCAAAAGAATGGGACATGCCGGTGCAATTATAGGCGGAAAAGCTGATACGGCTCAGGCAAAAAAACAAATATTAAAAGAATGCGGAGTTCACGTTGTTGATTCTCCGGCTGATATAGGCAGTAAAATGGCAGAACTTTTAAAATAGTATAAAGTTAAAAGTTGAAAAGTTATATTAACTTAAAATAAGCTTAAAAAATCCTTACATAGATACAAGATGTAAGGATTTTTTAATTCTCGTAGAGTTAAATTTAGTAATTATAAAAAAACAATACGGAAGATTACAAAACATATAAGAACTATGTTATATGACATATGTTAATACTTTTATATTTATTAACTTTGTTTTTTACAAAAATCTAAATCGCTGAATTATGGAATACAGAATTGA
>CAMZKI010000106.1 GCA_947311125.1 uncultured Chlorobiota bacterium | reverse complement strand
GTTTTTTATAAAAACTATATCATTTACAATTCTCCTTACAGCGGTATCGGCAATATTTACGCGATAAATATTGATTCAGGAAAAAGGTATCAGATAACATCAAGAAAATACGGAGCTTATAATCCTAAAATAAGAGGTGATAAAATGTTGTTCATTGATTATTCTGATGAAGGATATGACATTGCCGAAATGATTCTTAAAGAAAGCAACTGGAAACCGATTGAGGATGTTAAATACAGGGGAACTAACACAGCTGATATAATACAAAAACAAGAGCAGGGCAAAAATGTTTTAAATCCGAAAATTATTCCTAAGAAAGAATACAAAATAAAAAAATACAACAGATTAAAAGATGCCGTAAATATTCACAGTTGGGGTATTTACACCACACCTCCAGACGAGTTGACTCCTGACGGAATATTCAACTACAAACCCGAAGTTGCTTTTGAAATTTATTCTGCGAATATTATGAATACTGTTTTCGGCTCTGTCGGAGGAAGATATAATATTAATGAGCAAACATTCAGTTCTGAAATAAGTACGATTTTTAAAAGATATTACCCGGAATTTTCGTTTTCGGGAAGGTGGGCCGAGAGAAGCCTTAATTACGGAGATTTAGGCAATGACAGATGGGAAGAATATACGGCGACATCCAAAGTTTCCGTCCCTTTTAATTTTAGTTCGGGTATATACTACAGAGGAGCAAAATTACAGTCTTCATATTCTTTTATACAAAGAAAAGATAAAGATTACAGATATTTGAGTGAATCCGGAGACGGTAACTTTTCAACATTATCATATTCCGGATACCTGTATTCGTTCAGGCACACGGCTACACAAGATATAAATCCTGAATTCGGATATTTTTTATATGCAGGCTATCAACATACTCCTTTTAATACAAACATTTACGGAAATCAATTTTCATTATTATCATCATTTTATCTTCCGGGATTTTTAAGACATCACTCAATTAATTTAAAAACAGGTTATGAACAGCAACGAAAAGATTTTGATAATTACAACTATTACTGGTTTAATACTTCTCAATCTTTTGCAAGAGGATATGATTTCAGAGCTTTCAGGAAATATTTTTCTTTCAGTGCTAATTATGAATTTCCTGTTTGGTACCCGGATTTTAATATAGGCCCTTTTGCCTATTTTAAACGTATAAGGGGTAATATATTTTATGATTATTCACACTTAAACGTTCTCGGATATGACGATACGGCAAATTATCAGTCAACCGGGTTGGAACTGTATTTACAAATGTATCTTTTCCGTTTATCTGAACCTGTTGAAATAGGCGGCAGATTTTCTTATTTACTTGACGGAACAAATACCTTGGTCCCTGAATTTATTGCTTTAAGCATACCGTTTTAAATTGTGTTAAATTTAAATGAATTAAAAACCTTCCGTATGAATTAAGTTAATGTTAATGTCAAAATTTTCGGTTAAAAATTCGGTTATTTTTTCAGCAAAATAAACCGACCGGTGTTGACCGCCCGTGCAGCCGAAACTTACTGACAAGTTTTTAAAATCTCTTGAAATATAATTATTTACGGCAGCAGAAAGTATTTTTTTTACGGCATCTGAGAAAATATATGTATCTTCTTCTTTTTCTAAAAAATCAATAATCGATTTATCTTTTCCGCACATATTTTTATATTTTTCAATTCTTCCCGGATTATTTATAAATCTGCAGTCAAACACAAAGCCGCCTCCGTTTCCCGTATTATCGTAAGGAATTCCTCTTTTATACGAAAAACTCTTAATCGTAACGGTAAGCTTATTTTTATCCGTTATATTTTTCAGTTTATCGGACTTTGAAAGCATATTTATAACTTTTCTTAGTTCAGGTAATTTATTTATTATTCTTGCCTTTTCTGCAATATCTGATAAATTTTTCAATCCCGGTTTTATACTGTCGATAAAATGTTGTTTTTTCTCATAAAGTCCTCTGAACCCGTAAGCACCAAATGCCTGCAAAACCCTTATCAGAGCATAAGCATAGAAATATTCAATAAATTCATTGCGGTCAATTTTGATATACTTCTGAACACAGTTTATGTAATAATTCAACAGTTCTGTTCTTATTTTTTCAGGAATTCCTGCCTTTGCATCATATAGTAACGATGCAATATCATACTGCAAAACACCTTTTCTGCCTCCTTGATAGTCAATAAAATACACACGATCATCTTTCAGCATAATATTTCGCGACTGAAAATCTCTGAAAAGAAAATAATTACAATCGGTACCAAGCAAATAATCTGTTAAGGTGTTAAAATCATCTTCAAGAAGTTGCTCATCAAATAATACATCCGTAAATTTTAAAAAATTATATTTAAAATAGTTTAAGTCCCACATTATTGACTGTTTATCAAAAGCATTGCGCGGATAACAAAGAGAATAATCAATATTATTGCCTGCTGAAATCTGTAATTCGGTAAGTTGCTCAAGTGTTTTTTTATAAATTTCAACAATATTTTCCGAAAAATAACCTTCTTTTTTTATTGCTTCAAATAATGTATTATCTCCTAAATCCTCAAGCAAATAAATATTTTTGTTCAAATTTTTCGCAAATATTCGGGGAACATTTATTCCTTTTTCTCTGAAAATTTTTGAAAACTCCGTAAAAGCAAGGTTTTCTTTTTTGTCTTCATTGTATGCGGCTAATACTGAGCGATTTTCATTTTTCAATCTGTAATAGATTCTTGCTGAGCCTGAAACAGGCAATTTTTCAACAATATCAAAATCTTCATTAAAAGTTTGCCTGTAAAGATTTTTTATTCCTTTTAATATTTCCTGCATTTCTGATTTTTAAATTCAAAGGTAAGAGCGTTTTTGTATAAAACAACAAAGAGGAACAAAATTGCTCCTCTTTGTTACATTATGAACCAAACTTATATTTGCGGACCTGCGGAAACAAGTTTTGCAACATCTTCATTATCAGTAAAATATTTAAAATTATTAATAAATCTCTCACCTAAATCTTTAGCGGCGGCATCCCAGTCTGCAGGATTTTCCCAAAGGTTTCTCGGATTTAACAATTTACTGTCCACATTTTTAACTTCCTTAGGAATTGCAAGATTGAATACCGGCAATGTATCAAACTCTGCATTATCAATAGAACCATCAAGAATTGCATTAATTATGTTTCTTGTTGAAGGCAAATCAATACGTTTTCCTGTTCCGTATGCTCCGCCTATCCAGCCTGTATTAACCAAATAAGCCGAGGCTCCGTGCATTTCCATTTTTCTGATTAACTCTTCGGCGTATTTTGCAGGATCCAGCAATAAAAATGCAGCTCCGAAACAAGCAGAAAATGAAGGAACGGGTTCTTTTATGCCTCTTTCTGTTCCTGCAACTTTTGCCGTATATCCGCTTATAAAGTGATATTTGGTTTGTTCGGGCGTTAATTTTGATACCGGAGGTAACACTCCGAAAGCATCTGCCGTAAGGAAAATTACCTTTTTAGCGTGTCCTGCTTTTGAAACAGGTTTTACTATATTGTCAATATGGTAGATAGGATAAGAAACCCGCGTATTTTGAGTTTTTGAAGTATCTGAAAAGTCAATTTCTCCGTTTTCTTTAATAACAACATTTTCCAATAAAGCATCACGTTTTATTGCACGGTAAATATCCGGTTCTTTTTCCGGGTCTAAATCAATAACTTTTGCATAACATCCTCCCTCAAAGTTAAAAATACCGTCATCATCCCAGCCGTGCTCGTCATCACCTATTAAAGCTCTGGCAGGATCTGCCGAAAGAGTTGTTTTTCCTGTACCCGACAACCCGAAAAAAATAGCAGTATCACCGTCTTTACCGACATTTGCCGAACAATGCATAGCTGCAATTCCTTTTAACGGAAGGTAATAATTCATTACAGAGAAGATTCCTTTTTTCATTTCACCGCCGTACCAAGTTCCGCCGATAACTGCCATTTTTTCTTTTAAATTGAAAGCTGCATAAACCTCACTGTTTAATCCCTGCTCTTTCCATCTGGGATTTGTTGTTTTTGATGCGTTAAATACAACGAAATCCGGCTCAAAATTTTCTAATTCTTCATCCGTAGGTCTTATAAACATATTTTTTACAAAATGCGCCTGCCAAGCAACTTCAACAATAAACCGCACTTTTAAACGAGTATTTTCATTTGCTCCGGCATATCCGTCCTGCACATATAATTTTTTCCCTGATAATTGTTTGACACTGTTCCCCAACAAATCATTCCAAATTTCTTCTGAAATAGGTTTATTGTCGGATGCCGGCCTGTGATCATTTTTCCACCAAATATTTTTTTCGTTTTCTTCTTCCTTTACAATATATTTATCTTTAGGTGAACGACCCGTAAAAATTCCTGTATCTACCGATACAGCACCGAGATTTGTTAAATAGCCTTTTTCATATCCCTCCAATTCAGGGTTTAATTCGTGTTCATACAACTCATCATAGGATAAATTGTGGTAAATTTCTTTTACATCAGTAATTCCGTATTTACTTAAATCTAATTTAGCCATTTTATTTTTAGTTTAGTTTTATTTTTAGAAT
>CAMZKI010000105.1 GCA_947311125.1 uncultured Chlorobiota bacterium | reverse complement strand
TATTTTCAAACTTTATCTTTTGCTGAAAGATATCGTGTATGGGTTGCAACCCTTTTTTGGTTTGCGGTGATTTAAAATAAAACGAAAGCCATTCTTGTATTCCTTTCATATTTGCTCGTTGTGCTAAATCCATAAACAGAGCCAAGTCAAGAACAACAGGTGCCGCAAGAATAGAATCTTTACATAAGAAGTTTACTTTAATTTGCATCTTATAACCGAGCCAACCGAAAATATCAATATTATCCCAGCTTTCTTTGTCGTCTCCTTTCGGCGGATAATAGTTTATACGGACTTTGTGATACATATCTTTATATAGTTCAGGATATTTCTCCGGTTCTAATATACTGTCGAGCACGCTTAATTTTGAGACTTCTTTTGTTTTAAAAGAATCTGCATCATCCAATACTTGTCCGTCTCTGTTACCGAGTATATTGGTTGAGAACCAACCGTTGATTCCGAGTAAACGGGCTTTCAGACCGGGACCGAGAATTGTCTTCATTAATGTTTGCCCTGTTTTAAAATCTTTACCTGCTATGGGTACATTCAAACTGTCAGACAGCTCTATAAGGGCTGGAATGTCAACAGTAAGATTTGGTGCTCCGTTAGCAAAAGGGACTCCTGATTTTACGGCTGCATAAGCATAAATCATACTCGGAGCAATCGAAGGGTGATTTTCTTCTAATGCTTTTTCAAATGCTTCGACAGATTGGTGAATTTCTGTTTCTTCCGTGTAAACTTCGGTGGAGGCACACCAAATCATAACAACTCTGTCACAGTTGTTATTTTCTTTAAATGCTTGAATGTCTTTCATTAAGGCTTTTGCTTCGTCCATTTTCGTCGGCTCTTTTTTGATGTGTTCTCCGTCTAAATTTTTGACAAACTTATGGTTGAAAACTGCAGGCATAGGTTTTACAGCCGACAAATCCTCTTTTACGGAATTCAGCAGTTCTTTTTCTAAAACACCGGCTCTTACGGCAGCTTCATAGGCATTATCAGAGAATATATCCCATCCTCCGAAAACAATATCATCCAAAGATGCCAGAGGGACAAAGTCTTTAACTAAAGGGTTTCTGTTTTCGGTTCTTTTGCCTAACCTGATTTTTCCCATTTGAGATATTGAACCAATAGGTTTTCCTAAATTCTTTCTTGCAGCAAAAACTCCTGCCATAAATGTTGTTGATACTGCACCGATGCCGGGAACAAGTATTCCTAACTTTCCTTCCGGCTTTTTGATATTTTGTTTTGAATTCATTTATTTATTTTTTATAAAAGGTTTTAAAATTGGTTACATTTTTTTTCGGCAATGATTTAATCTTTGGAATGCCGTATAGTTTGTCAGAATTGCGAGTATGAATATCGGGATTGTGAATATTGAGATATTTTCAATGAACGGAAACGGCAGCCAATCAAAAACAATCTTAAATGTTCCGGTAAAGTGAGAAATTACTCCGTAAAGTATTGCAGATATACCTATTGTAAGAATTCTTTCCGGACGCTGCATTAGTCCGACCTTACAATCGACACCCAATCCTTCGGCTCTTGCTCTTACGTAACTTACCATTATTGACCCTATCATTGCGACAAATGCGAAGATTCCGCTGAGAAAATAATGATTTGAAACAAGATAATATGCTATTCCGAAAAACATTATCATTTCGCTGTATCGGTCTATTACAGAGTCGAACAGTGCTCCGAATTTTGTCATTCTGTTTGTTTTCCGAGCTAATTGGCCGTCAAGCATATCAAAAATTCCGGCTGTTAAAAGTATTATTCCGAACCAAGTTATATACCGGGTATCTCCTCTGGTACCTGTTTCCGCACCGACGATTAAAATGACAGCAGATATGATAGTTATCAGAAACCCTATAATTGTAATGCCGTTAGGGGTAATTCCTGTTTTTACGATAAGGTTTAAAACAGGGTCTAACAATTTGTATGCTCCCTTTTTTATTTGTTCCCAAAACTTCTCATCTTGTTTCTTCTTCATTTTATTGTTTTTTACAGTCGTTCGGTAAATTAACGCTAACTAATATTTCGGGTTAAAAACTATATTTTAATTTCAAATATAACATTGAATTATCTTGGTATTGACCGAACCTTCCGTCTCTGTCTCCCACAAAAATATTTGATCCGAGGAGTATTGAAAAACTGTCGTCAAAATCGTAAGTAATTTTGGGTCTGATAAGTGCATCGCCGTCGGTTAGACCTATGTATGAAAACAGTTCAAGGTGTAATAAATCGTTCGGTGTGTCGTATCTTGCCAAAAAGGTCATTGTATTCTGAAATTCGTTATTAGTTATACTTTCTTCATAATCCAAAATGTATTCTTGGATAAATTGTGTGCTTAACTTTACGTTCCCTACGTTAAAATCAACACCTGCCAAATAATGCAGGTAGTCTTTTTCTAAAAGACCGTCAACAGCGACAGGGTCTTCACTTTGAAAGTATTTTCCGTTATAATATGCACCTTCTCCTCTTAGTATTACTCCTTTAATTTCGGTGCTGAAAGAACCTCCGGCAAGATATAATCTGTGATGCTCCGGTATTATATTTAAGCCTGCGAGCATAGGCATACCTGTTGCGGGATTCGGAGCAAATTGTTTTTGGACGTGCATTGTCGGGTAATCGTCCCAGGTATATCCGCCCATAATTTCAAAATCAACTGCTGATGTTACTACCGAATATTTTGCAAAAAACTCACTGTTTTCCAAACTTGGTGTTATTTCTGATTTAGACCAGTCAAAAGTTGTCGGGGCCGGAAATTCCGGTTGTATATACCATATGGAACCTGCCTGCGGTAATCCTGCCGGTGTAAATTGCGGTATCCAGATTGCTTCAAGGGTATTGTTTCCTATGTAATAGTTCAATTTAACGGCATTTACACCTGTTCTTATTTCATCAAAATCAGGAAGCAGAAATTCTTCAAGGTTTAGAGGGGAAACAACATCGGTTATGAATACTCCGTCGGCTTTTCCCCATACGACTTGTTGTTTTCCTACTCTGATGTCGAAGTTGTTAAAGTATAAATCAAGATAGGCTTCTCTTAGTCTGAAATTAAGGCTGTCTGCCCAGTAGTGATACAGCATAGGGTTAACTTTAAACCCGACTTTATCACCGGTTTTAGATATGTCAAAGTTGAATGTGTTTTGTAATATTGATAAATCTCCGGTATTATATAATACTCCGGTATAATTTCTCATATATCCGGTAAAATCGGCATTTTGAGCTTTTCCGTTCAATATAAATGTCGAAAAAATCAGTAATAATATTGTTATCTTTTTCATTGCGTTTGTATTTTGTTTAAATCTTAAAATCTTAACAGTTCTGTCATAATACCGAATCGTATTGTGGTCAATTGATGGTTGAAATAAATATTGTAATAATCTTGTCCGTGATAAAAGTTTATGAAAAAACCTATATCTTCAAAAAATTTAGGTGTATAAAAAGCGGTGAAACCAACATTAATTCTGTCAAAATAATTTGCATCCTGCGTATAAATGTCTCCGAACATTAATTCTGCATCTGCTTTTAAAGAAAAGCCTGCTTTTTTCGGTTTGTTTTTGTTGCCGTTTTCTCTTATTTTAAAAACGGAAAAACTGTTTTTCCAGCGAGCTTCCGGATATATGCCGTTTAACTCGTTATCTGCCTCTCTTATATCTGCTCGAAATGAACTTCTGAAAAATTGAGTGGCATTTAAATTTTGATTAAAAAAGGTTCTGATAAGTCCTAATTCTATGTAATTTGTTGAAAAATCACCAGATTCTAAATTTATATTTCCGTTTTCAAGATAAAAGTCACCGTCTTGTCCGTTGGAATGATGTGCCAAACGTAAGAATATCGTGCTGTTTTTTCGTTCTTTGCACAATTTGTAATACATCGTTACTTGCGGCATATAGCTTGGAGTTTTTACAGGATACGAATATTCCCGATACATTCTTATTATAATTTGTGATGTCAGGACTCCCATTAATCTGGATTCTTTATTTGTTCTGATGTTAAAATTCGGTATCAGGTTTGCTTCGAACCATAGAGGTTCAATATTGCCTATGTCCGCAGGAAACGTTATGTAACTGTTACCTTGATTAACTTGTGATATTGTGCTGAGGCTTACAGACGGAATTGTGTCTGCTTTCAGCTTTTCCGTAAAAAAACTACTTGTTAAAAATATGGTAACGTATAAGGTAAATATGATTTTCCTGCTTCTCACTATTTAAATTTTTAGAATAAGGCACCCTCGTTTTTAGCAGAGAGTGCACTTATTTTCTGCTAAACATTGTTTGAAAAATATAGTTTCTTTACAATCCTCTCATCATAGTTCTCTGAGTAAACTTGTTGTCCGGAACTCCGGTGTCTATTTGTATGTTGCTAAGAACCATTGAAGTTTTATGATTTTTTTGCACATTCTTCATTTC
>CAMZKI010000104.1 GCA_947311125.1 uncultured Chlorobiota bacterium | reverse complement strand
GCTCTCTTGCATTTACCACAACATCTCCTTCTAAAGCAGGTTTTCCTGCTCTTTTTGCTTTCAATGCAATAAGTTTGAACAGTTCTCCCTTTTCGTCAAAAGGCTTTACCTGCCATCTTAAACGCAGTTCCTTAGGAAAGATTGATTTTATTTGTTTCATTTTCAGAATCTCATTAACCGCTGCTGTATCTTTCATATGTGCAAATCCTACTGCTGCAGAATTAATGGGCTGATTTCTTTTGTCAAGGTAAGGCACCAAAAGAGCAAACAGGGGATATTTTTTTTTATACTCGTTAAAACCCTCTTTTTCTGCTAATTCGTTATTGGCTTTTTCTGTCAAAGGGTTAATATTTTCGGTTGTATCTCCGAGTAAACTTTCCTGAATAAATGTATCTTTTTTTGTTGAGTCAGTTAGTAAAAGGAGTTCGTCTTTTTTCAAAGTATCAACAGACGCTGTATCTTTTTTAATTTCTTCTTTTACAGAATTTAATTCTTTAAGTTTTTCATTTGCTTTTAAAAAATACTGGTATACCTCAGGATAATAATATGTTTCCCAGAATTGCAAATTTGCTGTTCCCTGCAAGAGTTTTCTTACTCTCTTAGGATCTTTAACACCGGGAAGTTCTATCAAAATTCTTCCGGAATTTCCTTCCAATTTTTGAATTGAAGGCTGAACAACACCAAATTTATCAATTCTGGAACGAAGAACGTTCAAAGAGTTGTCTATAGCATCTGTAGCCTCTTCTCTTAATATTTTAAGTACTTCTTCATCGGGTGTTCCGTGTTTTATACGATCTTTCATACTGTATGTCCCGAAAATTGCACTTAGCTGAGCATTCGGGTCAATTTCTTTAAAAGCTTCGTAAAAAAGTGTTATAAAATCTGCTTGTGTTCTTGCCTGTCTTTCTCTTGCCAGTTCAATAGCTTTTCTGAACGTAGGATTTTGATTATTATCCGATAAATTAATTATTAAATCTGCTACTGAAACTTCAAGCATAACATTCATACCTCCTTTAAGGTCAAGCCCCAAGTTTAATTCTCTGTCCTGACATTCTTTAAAAGTATATGCCGGAAAAGGATATGCTTTAATATTTGCTACAGAGTCTAAATAATTTCGTTCTTTATTTAAATCGCCTTTTGCATATTCGCGTGCTTTTTCTTTAACACGCCAAGTAGCATAAGTAAAAGACAATTGATAGATACTTGCCAAAGCCAGCAATACGGCAAGAAAAGTAATAACTCCTTTGTTTTGCATTTCTTAATCTTCTTTAATTACTATATAATAAAACTTTGATTTTAAGGGGTGCAAATATATTTATTTTTTTTAAATACTGAATTAAAAATATTAAGCAGTTTTTCAAAAATATGCAACAATTAACTCCGTATTTTTTACAAACTTTTAACATTTAACATATAACACCCTAAAAAACAGCATAATACAAAAGGCAGCCGCATAATACAGGCTGCCTTAACAATTAACTATGAAAAATGAAAATTAAATAATATTCATATCATCAAGAACTTTCATTACTTTTTTAACGGCTTCGGCTGAAACTTTTAAATCACTCATTTCTTTCTCATTAAGGTCAAGTTCTATAATTTCCTCAATACCGTTTTTTCCCAATACGACCGGAACACCGAGATAAATATCTTTCAGCCCGTATTCGCCGTTAAGAAGAGTGCAAACGGGGAAAGTTCTTTTTTCATCTTTTACGATTGCTTCAACCATTTGTGCTGCTGCTGCTCCGGGAGCATACCATGCAGATGTTCCCATCAAATTAACAATTTCACCACCTCCTTTTTTAGTTCTTTCAACTATTTCATTTAGTCTGTCTTCTTTTATATATTGCGTAATAGGAATGCCGTTAACTGTTGTATACCTGGGTAAAGGAACCATTGTATCTCCGTGTCCGCCAAGTAATAATGCCTGAATATCTTTCGGTGAAGTACCCATTTCATCTGCCAAAAACGCTCTATACCGTGCAGTATCTAAAATCCCTGCCATACCAAATACCTTATGTGATGAAATACCTGCCGTTTTATAGGCTGCATAAGTCATTACATCTAAAGGATTGGAAACAATTATTATAATGGCATTCGGAGATTTTTCAAGTGACTTTTTAGTTACATCATGAACTATTTTGGCATTTGTTGAGATTAAATCGTCCCTTGACATACCCGGTTTTCGCGGAATACCTGATGTTATAACTATTACGTCAGAGTCTTTTGTTTTTTCGTAATCATTTGTAGAGCCGATAACTCTGGTATTAAATTGGTCGATTGCAGAAGTTTCCCACATATCAAGAGCTTTTCCTTCGGAAAGTCCTTCTTTAATGTCTATCAAAACAACTTCTTTTACAATATCTTTTCTTGCAACCGAATATGCAACGGTAGCCCCTACATTTCCGGCACCAATAACTGTTACTTTATTCATGATAAATATTTTTTAAAATTTAACAATCTGTTTTATTCTGCTAAATTAATTGAAAAAATTTTACTTGAAACATATTTCTTAACATATCAAATTTAAATAAAAACTTTAATATACGACCGGCTGTTATAATATCTTATCATAAATTTTAATATATTAAAATAAGTAGTTCAGTCCTATATACATTCCGCTGTCTCCGTCTTGTTTTTTAGCGGCAATACCGTAATCAACCGCAATAATAAAATTACTGTTAATAACAAAGCGTATTCCTCCGCCGTATCCTATATGGAGACTCTCATCCGCAAAATCTAAAGTCGAGAGTTCAGAAACAGGAACGTTTGTTGTATCAAACTCATAAGGTGAGGTTACTATTCCCATATCAACAAAAGCACTTAACCCGAGATAAAAATTTTGATTAAATATTACTGACTTCAAAAATTTAGAACGAAGTTCAAAGTTTCCGAATGCGAAACCGTCTCCTACAACTCTGTTTCGCAAAACACCTCTTATATTTTTAGCTCCGCCGAGACCGTCTTTGGTCGCTTTTGAGTCAATGGTATACGGGAGCATATAAAAAGGCATTTCTCCGGATAGTTTTGACTGATAACTTAAACGATATGCAAACGTAAGTCTGTCGGGCAAAATTGTAAAATACTGCCTGTGAGACAATAACAATCGTGTGTATGCATAATCGTTTCCTAGAAATCCGGGGGCAGAAACAATAAGGGCTTCTGACCACATTCCTTTATTAGGGTTAGCTTCATTGTCCCGAGTATCATAAACTGCACCGGCTTTTAAGAAAGTAACGTTTCCGCCTGATGCTTGATCTGCAGGAATTACGCCCCAGTCAACATATTTATCATACAATGTAGCTGTATCCGGCAATAAATCATCAGTTTTCCCTTCATTTAACTTGTCTGTATCTACTGTTGAAATTTCAGCTCTGTAATGAGCTATCCCTGCTAACCAACGTAACTTTTTACCCCATTTTTCTGAAATATCACCTTGAAAATCAGCTTTCATTCTGAATAATTTTCGAGAATGACGATAATACATCCTTGAAATATAATCATTACCTCCTGTTAATTCGTAAGCCGAGTTATAGTCTGAGTTATAACCGTTAAAACCGTAAAAATTAAGTGCCTGTTCGGTTAAATAAGCAACATCAAAAGTTACTCTTGTTTTAGGTATTAAGGTTAAGGCATCATATGTAAGCTGATTAATACCGCTTCCCTTAGTTGTTCTTGACCATTCGAGATATAAAGAGTGGTTGTAGTTAGGGTAATTACTTCCGTCTCCGTAATGATAAAGATTTACAAGTCCTCCGTATTTAAAACCTGTATCAGCATCATAAGCTACAACCGGAACCCCTCCCATACTAAACCCTGTTTTAACTTTTTCTTTTTTTAAAGAATCTTTTTGGGCAAAAATACTAAAGAATAAAAGCAATAAACCGAATAACAGAGTAAATTTTTTCATAATTTGTAAATTTAAATTTATACATAACACAAATCTAAAAAAAATAT
>CAMZKI010000103.1 GCA_947311125.1 uncultured Chlorobiota bacterium | reverse complement strand
TTAAATAAAATGTTTGAAGTATTCATATCAAAATAAATAAATCACTTATTAATTATTAACTCTAATCTGAATATTATGAAAAAATTATTAAAAACATCATCATTTTTTTTGTTAGGGCTATTCCTGATTTTAGGAGCATGTAAAAAAGAAGATGCAGACACGCAGTCGGCAGAAGATGCCGCAAGAGGCAGTTATATTATGGCTGACGCCTTTGCCCTTACTACAGACGGAAACAACGGAGGAAAAGCCTTAAAATCCAGATTTGCAACCTGCTCTTTTACCTACGCGCCTCTTGATAACGGCTTCGAGTTAACATTTAATAATTGCACCGATGATTACGGTATAACAAGAAACGGAACAATCAGAGTTACTGCCGCAGCAGGTGCGTTTGATACTGAAGGTGCCGGTTCTATTACGATTGAGTTTATAAATTACAGTACCGAAGGATACGGTATTTCCGGAACAATCACGGCTACTTACAAAACAGGTGCCTTAGGGTTTTATTTTGAAATTGCAGCCAAAAATTTAAGACTTGACTATCCTGACAATACATACGCAATCTATAACAATGCAAGTCTTCAGTATGTTTTCAGTGCTGCAAATACATTTGAGCTTGAAATAATCGGCAGTTCTGACGGAGTTAACAGAAACGGAGAGCACTTTACCACAAAAACGGAAAATATGAAAATTAACTTTTTATCAAGCGACGGCTGCCCTTATCCGACAGACGGAACAATGACAATAGAAATAGACGGAGAAAATCCTGTAATACTGGATTTCAATTCCGGAACCTGCGGAGAAATTACGGTTTCACAAAAAGGTCATAAAGACGGAACAATTACTATTTTTTAACAAATAAAGTTTGTTCTGTTAGAGAATCCCGAATTTGTTCAAAAGCATCCTGAAAATTAAGCATTTTATAATTTTCAGGATGCTTTTTATTTTTTGGCTTTAAAGGTCCAAACAAAGGTAAATTCCGAAACAACATCACCGTCCTTATCAATACCGACAGATTTTGCTTCAACCGTAACGCCTTCTCCTGTTTTCATAGTTTTCTCAACGGCATTTTTAATATCTTTTCCGTTTTCACAAGTGAAGATAACCGCTGTTCTGGCTTTTTTAGAAAAATGTGCATTCATATCAAAAACAAGCATTGAAACTTTGGGTTTCCTGCCGGAAATTTGCGATAATGCCAAAATTCCCGTTGCCAATTCCGCTGCCATTGCCTGCGAAGCAAAATACATCGATTTAAAAGGGTTTTTTGTCAAAAATTTAAAAGGTATTCGCACAACGGCTTTCTCCTCCGTTATTTCCGCAACTCGTATTCCCGAAAAAAAAGCCGAAGGCAATTCTTTCAGCATAAAAAGTTTAAACTTAAAATTATTTCTCACGGTTTCTCTGAATTTTTCTGCTGTATCCATTGTTTATAATGTTAAATTCGGTAAAATATAATTATAAATTGCCCAAAAATGTGCAAAACTTCCGCCGATTATAAATAAATGAAAAATCCCGTGTCCGAAAGGAATTTTTTTATTCAGATAAAAAAATACGCCGACAATATATGAAAGCCCGCCTATTGCCAACCAAATAAAACACTTTTCGGAAATAGTTTCTGCAAGCGGCTTTGCTGCAACAACAATAACTAATCCCATAGCAACGTATGCAAATGCCGATATTGCTCTGTATTTCGGTTTATACCAAAATATTTTATAAAGCGACCCTATAATTGCCAGCCCCCACTGAACACCGAAAATGCTCCAACCCCAGCCGCCTTGCAGCAAAACAATTGAAAAGGGAGTGTACGTTCCGGCAATAAGAATATAAATAGCCGAGTGGTCAAATTTATTTAGTTTATATTTACGGCGGATATTAGTTGCAGAATGATAAAGTGTTGATGCCGTATAAAGCATAATAAGGGATGCCCCGAATACCGCAGCACTTACAATTGATATTGCAGAGCCGTGGTAAGACGCCTTAACAATCATTAAAACAGTAGCAGCAATGCTTAATAAAATACCTGCAAAGTGTGTAACCGCATTTATTTTCTCCTCTAAAATAAGCCTTTCTTTTTTGCTTGAAGTGTTAATTTTCATACCATTTGTTTTTTACCAATGACTGAATAATTTTTAAACTTCTGTGTCCGAAAACCGGATGTTCCCGCATTGACATTTCCGTTGCCTGCTTAATTGCAATTTCCGAAGTCGGTTTTCCGGTTTCTCGGGCTTCTTTCAAAACCGATAAGGTTGTTTGATAAACACCGTGTTTCCATTCTTTTTGAAGATGTCGTTCAATAAATTCGTCGTCAGCCGGATAGCCGTATTGTTCGTTTGCACAATTTACGATTCCCATTCTGTTCGTCAGAAAATCGGGGACATAAATAATGCCTTTCTCGGCTGTCATTTTATCGTGCTTGTCGTGATCTTCGAGCTGATTATTTGCCGCACCGCAAATAATTCCGGCTTTAATTTTCGGTATTGTATCGTCATTTAAAATCGCACCGATTGCACAAGGAGCCGCAATATCACAATTTTCAAAAAGAATTGAATTATCGCCTTTTTCGACCAATCGTGCTTCAAAATTCTTTCCGGCAAATTTTTCCTTTACGGAATTAACAACATCAGGATTTATATCGCCGGCAATAACTTTTTTAACATTTTTTTTAAACAAATGCCCGATTAAGGGCTCGGCAACGTGCCCCATGCCTTGCACGACAACTGTTTTACCGTCCAAAGTTTCGCCTTTAAAAGCCAAAGCCGCTTCCATACCCGCCAGCACACCTCTTGATGTCGGCTCGGAAGGATTTCCGCTGCCGCCTACGGTTTCCGGAATGCAGGTAGTAAAACGTGTTGATTTATAGATATTTGCCATATCCTCAACACTTGTGCCCACGTCTTCCGCCGTTACATAGCAACCTTTTAGGCGGGTTAAAAATTTTCCGTATTCCGTGTAAACGTATTCTCTGTATTCTTTATCTTGTTTGTTAAATTCGGGATTATGTATCATAACGCCTTTTCCGCCGCCCCACCAAAGTCCGGCAAGGGCATTTTTGTGTGTCATACCTTTTGCCAGTCGCATACCGTCTCGCAAATAATCTTCGACATTTTCGTATTGCCAAAAACGAACGCCCCCGGCTGCCTGTCCTCTTTTTGTTCTGTGAACGAATGCACCTTGCAGCACATCATATTTTTCGGTAAGTTGAAAAAACATTCCTTCGTGTTCTTCAAAATCACGCTTGTCGGAATTTATAAAATCAGCCAAAAATTGTAATTCGGAGTGTGAAGGTTCAACTTTTTTATTTTGCCGGTTATAAACAAGATGAAATCTGTTTATTTTATTTTTTTTCAGAATTTTTATTAACTCGGGAATGCTGATATTATCCATTATTTTTGTATATAAAAAATTTGTGCAAAGGTAAATTTTTAAGCTAAAAAAACGATTTTCCCCGGTCAGTTGAGAGCTAATAATATGTTTTTTATTTATTTTTTGTAGTGTCGTTTTGCTCAGACAAAGGTTTTACCGAATCTTTTACTGTTTTCTTTTTAAAATTAAAAAACTTATCAAAGTCTCTTTGCCAAATAAATCCGACCCCCTGTATATAGTCTCCGTCATTTTCTATTCTGTCGTTTGCTTTGTTGTATACTTTTGCTCTTACGGTTCCTTTTTTATTTAATTTTGCTTCCAGTTCAAACTCTCCTATATAATTGTTGGCATCTGTATTTTCTGTTTCTCTGCCGCCTATTCCCAGGTTTCCTTTTACCTCAATTCTGTCTCCCAAAAATGATTTTGACACACCTATTTTATATTCATCGGAATAGCGGGTATTGCCCGATTCGTAATCAACATTTACATCAACGTATTTTATTTTTCGTAACAGAGAGTTAAGTTGTTTTGCCAAAATTTCTCCGGTTACCTGATCTCCTCCGATATTATCCTGCCTTATCCCCGGAAGTGCCTGAAAATTACCGAGAAGCAACAAAGATAAAAATTGTTCATTCATCTCATTCTCTGCAAGATTGTTTAATTTAACGGTATATTCGTTAAGGGTTTCCGGAAGTATTATATCTAACTTAAATTCAGGGTTCAGGAGCTTTCCGGATATGTTAATTACACATTCGACCTTAGTTCGTCTTGTTTCAGACGGGTCTTGTATTAAATCTTCGAGGGCAACATTATTTAGTATGTATACGGCATTTATATTTACCTCTGCATTTTCCGGCTGTCCGAACCATTCAATCGTACTTCCTTCTTGAATAACAAAGTCTTTTCGAATAATATTTTCGATATTAAATTCGTAACTTCCCTTTGAAATGACATAAGTTCCGAAAATATTAAAATCTCCGTTTTTTTCAAGTGTCAGATTAAGCCCTCCGTTTCCTCTCGTATATATTTCTCCGGAGCTTTCATCCGGTAAAATTTGTATTTCGGCTTCCGGTGTTATATCTAATTTCATATTCATACTGAATCCGCTTATGTCTGAAGCGGGAGTATTTACTTGATTGTCTCCGACATAAAGCGATGTATCTGTAATAAAAGACAAAAAACTGTTTTCCTCGTTATATGTTTTGTCTGAGGTTACGGGAATAAAAATTTCCGTATTTTTATCCGTAGAAAGATTAGCATCTAAAAAAATATCATTTAATGGTCCTGAAATATTTATACTGCCGCTTGCAAAAGCCGTTCCGTAATAATAGGAAGAGTCTGTCGGTATTATATCTAAGATTTTATAATTATTTGCCGTCATATCAATATTCAGGGCAAAATCAGAAAAATTATTATGTCGAATATTACCCGAAAGATATATTTCTCCGTTACCGTCAGCAGATTTTACCTTTGTTTTTTCAATTTGAATATTTTTCTTATCAAAGCTAAAATTCAGTTCGTTAAAAATATTAAACGTGTTAAGGTATTTAATATATGCCGTTGTTCGTTTAATTTTGAAGTTTCCGGTTATGTCAGGGTTTTCAATGTTCCCGTTTATGTTTACGATTCCTGTAAAATAGGCGGAGTTGTTAAATTCGACAAGCTCTTTATAGTAATCTTGCAGAGTTTTAAGAAGCATACTTCTGACATCAATCGTTGCGTTTAATATTTTCGATTCCGGATTGTACTCTCCGTAAATCGTATCGTTCATAAATCTTCTTTTTCCTTTTAAATTATATGCATTGAAGCGAATACTGTTTTTGGAATCATCCCAAAAGCTTTTCATATAAAAATTGCCGAATTTTATGTTATTTATATTTAAATCAACGATTGAATCTTTGGTAAAAATTAAGGGCTTTGAATATAAGTCGGCAAGTGTGGCGAAGCCGCTTAATTTTCCGCTCAAAGTTATGTCTTCACTTACCAAAGGCTTGAAGTTATCAATATTCAGTTTTTTTACTCTTACAAAAAGAATATCACCCTGATATTCAGAAACATTGCCGTCAAGATATATTTCTTCTTCTTTATGCTTTATTCTAAAATTTCTAATGCTTATATGTGAAGAGTCTATTTTAATTTCGGAATTATTAAATGTCCACAAAACATCGTTTACAACAAGTTGAGAACTGTCGAAAACACAATTGTATACAGGTTTTTCGGATATATTTTTTCTGATGTCTATTTTTCCGGTAATATCTGCGGAATAATTGGTGCTGTCTTTAAAATTGTTCCAAATAAGGTTAAAATTAATGATATTTTTATTAAAGTCGCCCTCTAAATTAATATTCTCCGCATAAAAAATTTTATTCGGTTTTACTGAGGAGCCTCCGATTCCGGCAAACATTTTACCCTCTCTTGTATACGCTATTACATAAAAATCTTTAACAACAGCTCCTTTATATTCCAGTTGTTCTGAGTTTAGGGATATATTAAATTTCTCGGAAAACGGTTGATAATATCCCAAAATTGATGTTTGTTTTGACATTTTAATATCCGGCAAGAACAGATTTGTAATTATATCCGGATTTTTCACGTTTATTTTAAAGTCAAGAAAGTTGCTTTTTTTCTCATTATTTCCGTTTTTTTTATCGGTATTTTCCGTAAAAATATTCTTTATCAGTCTTTTATAAGACGATACGGAATTTGAAATACTCCCGTTACTTTTCAGTTCTGCATCAACAATGTCAGAATTCAACGTAATGCGTTTGTTTTTAACAGAATCTTTTAGAGAGCCGGTACTTGTAAGAGTAAAATTACGAATTGTAGAAACAGAACCCTCTTCGGTATAAACCAAAGGCTCTTTAAAAAAAATGTTTCCTTCAAAATCGTCAATATTAAGACCTTTAAAGCTTCCTTCTGCAGATAACGACAAGGATGAAATTTTATCTTTTATGTTTAGAGTTTTAAGGTTTGACCTTACAATATCAAATTTAACATCCATAGCGGGTATGTCGTCGGAAAAATCTCCGTTTCCGGATATTTGAGCTTCTAATTCGGGCTGATTTATGCTAATGTTGAAGGTGTCAAGTTTTTTTTGGTCCACGCCGACAAACAGGTCGACATCTTTATAAATATGTTTTTTATAAGTTATTTTACTTATTATTCCGCTTGTTCCAAACTTTATTTTTTTATTTTTCAAAAATGAAAGCGAGAAATTTTGTTCAAAACTTAACATTCCGAAATCATTATTTTGCAGCAGGGCTGCAAGGTTAATGTTATTTCCGAACAGCTTTCCGTTTAGGGAAGTAAATGAAACAGAGTCATTATTTCCCGTTGCATCTAATATTATTTTTCCGAAATCGCCGAAAAAAACACCTTTGGTTTTAAAATCATCAAAACTTCCTTTTGCTTTACCTTTATATGTTACGGTTTTCTGTTTTTGAAATTCTTTTGGCAGGCTTAATGCAAGTTCCGGTATTCCGGGAATTTTAAAGTCCTGAAATTCTTGCATATGAACTTTCATTTCTTCAATGTTTATATCAAATATCAAATTATTAAAATCTGATAAGTTTGTTATTTGTGAGTTTGTTTTCAGGGACAGTATGTTTTCGATATTAACAGAAAAGTTTTTAAAGAGAATATCATTATAGTAGCCGTTTAAACTTCCGGAAATAAAGATTTTAGTTTCGGCTTTTATTGTATCCTGAAGGGTTATTGCCAAATCTTTATATGAAACATATGAGCCGTTCTTAATTGATGCTTGTACATTTAAGCTCGTTTTATAGCCGGAAAAATAATATCTGTCAGGATATCGTAAATTTAAACTGTCAAATTGAAGACTGCTGTTTTCCGTAATAATTTTAAGGTTTTTTATTAAAATCTTTTCCGGGGAAATTACATTTTGTTTTGTGCTTATGTTTTTAACTTTTAAACCGCTTTTTTCTTCAAAAGAAATACTTTTTATCGCAGACTTTACTTGACTGTTAAATATATCAACATTTTTCAAATCTGCATTAATATTAAAAAAATATAAATCTTCATAGTCTATTCCCGCATTTTTTACTGTGTCAACTTCTTTATATGCAAAAACAGATTCTGTTAGTTTAAAGTTTTTTATTTTCATCATAAAATATGCAGCAGAACTTGTGTCTTCATTTGCTGTTAACTTATCAATAATCAGGTCAATGTTCAACGTGTCTTTTTTAACCTCATGAAGGTTGAGATACATTTTATTAATTTCCACGAAATTAAATGAAATATCATTCAACTCTGCGGGTATGCCGGAGGGTAAAAGATATAAGTTTTCTATTGACAGCATAGTGTCTCGGTCAAAATCTTCAATTATTATTCCGTGAAACTTAAAGCCTTTAAACAGAGTGATATTTACACTTTTAATATAAATATTTGTTTTAAATTTTCCGGAAAGTTCTCTTGTTATATATTGAGTAATCTTTGTTTGTATATAGCTTGTTTGCAACATAACAAACAGTGAGACAAGCAATACCAACAAGGTTATGATGCCAAACAGGGTGAGCCGCTTTAATTTTTCTGTCTGAAATATGTAATTTTGCATACGTTTACAAAATAATTATTTTTATCTGATATAAACGAAGTTTCAGAATATTTTATTTAAATTTAGTTATTCTGATTATTTTTGCAAATGAGATGCCGGAAATCCGGTTTTTGTAACAACTTAAAAAATAAGATTTGAAAACAATACTGGCAATAGAGTCTTCTTGTGATGATACATCAGCTGCTGTAATACAAGACGGTTGGTTATTATCAATGGTTACTGCCAACCAAAATGTTCATAAAAAATACGGCGGTGTTGTTCCGGAACTTGCGTCACGGGCACATCAAGCAAACATTGTACCTGTTGTCGATACTGCAATTAATGACGCCGGAGTAAAAATTTCTGATATCAGTGCAATAGCTTTTACTCGAGGTCCGGGATTATTGGGGTCTTTGCTTGTAGGTGTGTCTTTTGCAAAGGGTTTTGCTCTTGCAAATAATATACCGATGATTGAAGTTAATCATCTTCACGGACATATAGCAGCATTGTTTTTGAAAGAAAAAGGAATCGCTCATACCGACCCTCAATTTCCGTTTTTAACACTGCTTGTTTCCGGAGGACATACACAAATAATCCTTGTTAAAAGTTTTTTTGAAAAAGAAATTATCGGAGAAACAATTGATGATGCGGCAGGAGAGGCTTTTGACAAAACAGCAAAAATTTTGGGCTTGCCGTATCCGGGAGGACCTTTAATTGACAAATATTCAAAACTCGGAAATCCGAAACGCTTTAAATTTTCCAAACCGAAAGTGGGTGATATTGATTTTAGTTTCAGCGGACTAAAAACGGCAATACTTTATTTCATCAGAGACGAGCACAAAAAAAACCCGAACTTTGTTAAGGAAAACTTATATGATATTTGCGCTTCCGTGCAGTTTTCAATTATTGATATTCTTATTGAAAAACTTACAAATGCCGTTTTGAAAACAGGGATAAAAGAAGTTGCAATTGCCGGCGGTGTTTCGGCAAACTCGGGCTTGCGGAATCGTTTAAAAGCAGAAGCCGAAAAAAACGACTGGGTGTTGCATATACCTGAATTTAAATTTACAACAG
>CAMZKI010000102.1 GCA_947311125.1 uncultured Chlorobiota bacterium | reverse complement strand
CAACAAAGCCGGCAATATTAACACTAAAATACTTATAATCAATGTCCCGGCATTTAACAATAAGATATTAAAAATATTAAAATCAACAGGGACACTGTCAACATAATACAAATCTGGATTAATAATCGGCAATATATTGAGCATCGGTATTTTATTGTTGCAGCGATTTTTTAAACTCATTCCGCTTAATCCTGATTTGTATTATGTTGACAGTGTCCCTGTTGATTTTAATATTTTTAATATCTTATTGTTAAATGCCGGGACATTGATTATAAGTATTTTAGTGTTAATATTGCCGGCTTTGTTGGTTGCAAAAATTCATCCGTCAAAAACAATTTCTTTTAAATAAATAATGCAATGAGCAATGCCGAAAATCTTAAAGCGAAACTTATTAAAGCTGTGCAAAACAAGCTTCCGGGACATTCTTCTCATCTCAAGATGATGCCTGAAAGCCGATTGAATATGTCTTATGATTTTGATATAAACAGCGTTAAAAAAAGTGCCGTCCTTTTATTGCTGTTTCCGAAAAACGAAACTTATAAGCTCGTTTTTATCAAGCGTGCGGAAGATAACGGCAGCCATTCCGGACAAATTGCTTTTCCGGGAGGAAAAGTTGAGATACAGGACAAGAATCTTGAATATACGGCATTACGCGAAACAGAAGAGGAAGTCGGCATAAAAAAAGAAGATGTCAGAATAATACGAGGTTTAACCCCCTTGTTTATTCCTGTCAGTAAATTCTTAGTTTATCCTTTTGTCGGAATAATTGATTATTTTCCGAAAGTACGTATTAATAAAAAAGAAGTTCAGGAAGTTTATTTTGCTGATTTTAAAACGGTTGTTTTCGCAAAAAAAACAGAAAAATACGTCTCGACAAGAAACGAAAAAATAACGGCACCTTTTTACGTTTTTAAAGAATTTGAAATATGGGGTGCTTCCGCTATGATTTTAAGCGAATTTGCAGATTTGTTAAAAAAAGATTTTAATTGAAATGGGAAAAAACAAACTTAAACGATTTAAAGAAAATGAAACATTTGAACACCTTTTTCAACCGTCGGCACAAGAAATGTTTACCGGTAATTTTTTCCTGAAGGGAAAATGGAACAAAGAGTATTTTAAGAACAACAACCCCGTTATTTTGGAAGTCGGTTGCGGAAAAGGCGAATATACGGTTGGTCTTGCCCGTAAATATCCCGAAAAAAATTTTGTCGGTATCGATATAAAAGGTCCGCGACTTTGGCGTGGCGCAAAAACCGTAAAAGAAGAGGGTTTAAAAAATGCAGCTTTTATCAGAAATAAAGTGGAGTTTCTTACATCTTTTTTTGCACCCGGCGAAATTCGTGAAATCTGGATAACTTTTCCGGACCCCCAACCGAAAAAAATGAAAAAACGCCTTACTTCTGCCCGTTTTCTTAAAATTTATTCGGAAATTCTACATCCGAAAGGAATAATTCACCTCAAAACCGACAGTGTTTTAATGCACGAGTTTACAAAGGAAATTACAGCTGTAAACAATATTGAGACTCTTTTCTCGACAGATGATTTGTACAGAACAGATGTTAAAAATGAAGTAACAGAAATTAAAACATTTTATGAGCAAAAGTTTCTGGAAGACGGACTTAAGATTACCTATTTAAAATTCCGTTTAAACGGAAAATCAGAATTTATAAACCCGAAAGAATAAAAACATTATTTTTTAATAAAATCATTGGTTAAGTATTGCAGATATGCTTTCCCGAAAACATTGTTTTCATCTGTGTTTTTATACATAAAGTAGTCATTTTTGTTAATATCAAAAACCTGTGTTGTTGAATCGGTAATAAAACCGAAACCGTTATTAAAACTGTAAAATGCAAAACTCTTTGATTGTTTTGAAAAAATATCTTTTCCGAAAATAAAATCATCGGTATTGATATTTAACAGGGAAAGCAGCGTTGCTGAGATATCCGTTTGTCCTGCAAACTTATTAATTACGGTGTCTTTTTTTATAGCTCCTCCCGTCCAAATCATCGGTATTTTATACCTTCCGGGAACATAAGGGCTTGTGTTTTCGGGCAACCTGCTTCCATGATCGGCAACAAAAATTATCAGTGTATTATTCCGGTTTTTTAAGGTTTTCATTTTGCGGATAAATTCCCCGATTGATTTATCCGTGTAATAAACAGAGTTTAAAAAACGACTGTCTTCGTCATTTCCCCTAAAAACAGTTTTCATAGGAACGTCAAAAGGTTCGTGGCTGCTCAGTGTCATACAAACTTTAAAATAAAGGCTTGTGTCGGCTTTGCACTCTTCATACAGTTTATTGAAAACAATATGGTCGTGAACTCCCCATTTTGAATTTATGTTTGCTTTCGAAAAATCATTAATTGTAATAACCTTGTCAAATTTATTATGTAACAGATAAGGCTTTATATCTGCAAAATTTATATCAAACCCGCAAACCCATTCCGTACTGTAGCCCGAATTTTTTAATTTTTCCGTTATTGTAGGTACTTTTTCTGCTTTATTCGGATAGCTCATCATACTTGTTTTAGGAAGTGACGGGTAGCCGCTTAGTATTGCAAATATTCCCTTTACGGTTCTGTCTCCGGTTGCATAAAAGTTTTTAAAAATAATACCTTCTTCGGCTATTTTATTTAAATTCGGAGTTACTCCGTCTTTTCCGCCGAAAGCTTTTACAACTTTTGCCGTAAAGCTTTCCAAAATTACAATAACAATATTCGGTCTGTTTATTTTAAGAACTTTATCAATATCTGTTTTCTCTTTTGCAGGGGGATATAAAAAATGAAAATTCTTTTCTGCTGTTTTTTCATCAAAAAAATTTACCTTTTCAATTTTTTGAAACTTTTCCAGAGCACTTCCTAAATTCCAAACTGCATTTATTGCAGAGTGGTTTGCAAAAATATTATTTTCAGAAAAATAAACCATCCCGGTATTCATCGGAGCAATACCGACAGAACCTCTTATCGGAAGAATTAAAGAACCTGTTATAAAAATAAAAACCAATGAGGTTATTATATCGGATTTTTTAAACTTCTTTAACGCTTTATCAACATATTTTTTATAAAGAAACACACTCAATGAAAAATATAACACAAAAATTGTTAAAAGTTTTATATATGTTTTAATATCTGTTGACGCTGCCGCATCTGCAGGGTCTTTTAGATATAACAAAACCGTAGTATCAATTCTGAACCTCCAATTTCTGTATAGTTCAGCATCCGAAATAATAATTAGAGTTGAAATAAATATTAAAAGTATCGTATATATATTTATGAACTTTCTGTAATATTTTGGTTTCATCCGGGGACTTAGAATAATTAACAATCCCGGAAGCACGCAAAAATAACCTGTTACGGAAGCATCTTGATGCGCTCCGTGTAAAATTAAAAGAAAAACATCTGATACAGAGAGTGTTTCGGCAAGTTCAAAATTATAAAGTATGAATATAATTCGGGCTGTTGCAAAATACAGCATAAAAAATAACGAGTATATGAAAAAGAACTTTATTCTTTGTTTCATAATTTAAGCATTTTAGAGATTCTGCAAAAGTTTAAATAATATTCAAGTATTTAAAATTTTATATTTAAAAAATACTATAATTGTAAAAATCTTTAAGCTGTTTTATTTTATGAAAAAAATTTTGTTTATAATTAATCCGGTTTCCGGTATCGGAAAACAAAAAAAACTCGAAAAAATTATTAATCAACATCTTGATAAAAATAAGTTTAACTTCAATGTCCGATATACAAAATACGCAGGACATGCAACTGAAATTACGAAAAAAGCAACAGGACTTTACGATGCCGTTATTATTTCCGGCGGCGACGGCTCCGTAAATGAAGTTGCTCAATCACTGATAAATACCGATACTGCCTTAGGAATTATACCGGCAGGCTCAGGCAACGGTTTTGCACGGCATTTGAAATTACCTCTTAAACCCGAAAATGCGATTGATGTTATCAATAATTTTAAAATGAAAACCGTTGATACAGGAATCGTTAATAACAGAAAGTTTGTAAATATAGCCGGTATAGGTTTTGATGCCGATATGAGTTATGAGTTTGCAAATATTGATAGGCGGGGGTTTTTAGGTTATGCAAAAGTTATATTTGCTTCTTTTAACAAAATTAAGGGCAAATATTTTAAATTGAAAATAAACGACAAAGAAATTGAAGGACGTTTTTTCATAATTGCTTTTTCAAACGGTTCCCAGTACGGATTAAATGCCGTAATATCTCCTCTGTCAAAATTGAATGACGGTATTGCGGAAATTGTTCTTATAAAACATTTCCCCTTTATTCTTACACCTTTTCTTGCCTTAAAATTATTTACCGGAAAAATTAATAAGTCAAAGTATTGTGAAATATATAAGACAACAGAAATAAAAATAATAAACGAAGAAACAATTTTTGCCCACGCAGACGGCGAGCCGTTTATTATTACTCGAAGTGCCAAAATTCAACTTGTTCCGAAGTCTCTGAAGGTTATAACTCCCTAAAAAACTTTCATCTTTTTTCCTTTGCCCTTTTGTCTTTTTTAGTAACTTTGCAATAAAATTCAGAATGTATAAATTACTAATCCGACCGATTCTGTTTTTGTTTCAGCCCGAAGCTATTCATATTTTTTCGATAAACTTTTTAGCCGTATTAGACAATATTCCCTTTTTAAAAACCCTTTTGAGGGTTTTTTTTATGCCTAAAAGTAAGCTGCTTAAAAGAGAATTGTTCGGACTTACGTTTGAAAACCCCGTAGGACTTGCCGCCGGATTTGATAAAAATGCAGAAGTTTTCGGAGCTTTGGCTGCTTTCGGCTTTGGTTTTATCGAAATCGGAACCGTAACACCTCTGGCTCAGGCAGGAAACACAAAACCTCGATTATTCAGGCTGAAAAAGGACAAAGCACTCATAAACCGTATGGGTTTTAATAATAAGGGGTTGAAAAATGCCGTAAAAAATCTGAAAAAAAGAAACAAAAAAATTATAATCGGCGGAAATATCGGGAAAAATACAAATACGCCCAACGATAAAGCAAATGAAGATTATTTCAAATGCTTTAACGAACTTTTTCCTTATGTTGACTATTTTACTGTAAATGTCAGCTGTCCGAATATCAGCGACTTACACGAACTGCAAGACAAAAACAGCTTGCTTGAGCTTCTCTCCGGAATTCAAAAAATAAACAAATCAAAACAAAAACCTAAGCCCGTTCTTTTAAAAATATCTCCGGATTTAACCTTTTCTCAAATTGACGAAACTTTAGAAACTATTCAAAAAACAAAAATTGACGGAATTGTTGCCGTAAATACAACATCAAAAAGATATAGTTTGTCGTATTCTGAAGATAAATTTGAAAAAATCGGAAACGGCGGATTAAGCGGAAAACCCTTAAATGACCGTTCAACCGCAATTATTCGTTACATCTCGGAAAAAACCGAAGGCAAGCTTCCGATAATAGGTGTCGGAGGAATTATGAACAAATATGATGCTTTAGAAAAACTTAATGCCGGTGCAAGTTTGGTGCAGGTTTATACCGGTTTTATTTATGAGGGACCTTCATTAGTTAAAAAAATTAACAAGTTAATTCTTAAAAGCAAATGAAAACATTGCTGAAAAATTGTAAAATTAGCGGTCAAAATCAAAATATATTAATATCCGGTCAAGTAATTGATTATATCGGTTCAAATATTCCCGATGCCGATATTGAATATGACATAAAAAATAACGTTGTAATTCCGGGGATTATTGATCCGCACGTTCACGTAAGAGACCTCAAACAAGCAGAAAAAGAAGATTGGACAAGTGCCTCTGATGCGGCGTTAACAGGCGGCATTACAACAATTTTTGATATGCCCAACAACCGTCCGCCGACTGTAAACCTGCAATTTCTGAACCTGAAAAGAGAAAAAGCAAAAAAAGCAAAAATTAATTATAAATTCAATATTGCTGCTACTTCCGAAAACATCTCGCAATTAATCGAAATTTTAAAAACAAATCCTGATGACGTTACGGCTTTAAAACTTTTCCTTGCCGGTTCAAATACAAATGAGTTTGTAAAAAAAGAAGAGGATATAAAACAAATTTTTGAAATTTCTCTTAAATACAATTTGCCTGTAATTGTTCATACCGAAATTCAACAATGCATCGAAAATTTTTCTGAAAAAATAAAAGACCGAACATTAAAAGATCACAACTTTATCCGAAATCGAGAATGTTCCGTAAAAGGAACGGAACTCGTTATTTCTTTAGCAAAAGAAATCGGAAATAAGCTGTATTTAGCTCATATCTCAACTGCCGAAGAAATAAATATAATAAAAACCGAAAAAAACAATTGTAATATTTTTTGTGAAGTAACCCCCCATCATTTGTTATTAGACGAAAATATTCTTAAAGAAGCAGGGAATTTCGGAAAAGTAAATCCGCCTTTGCGAACAAAAAAAGACAACGAAAGAATTTTACAAGGAATAAATGACGGAACGGTTGACACAATAGGAACAGATCATGCTCCGCACATTTTATCAGAAAAATTGCAAAGTTATATGCACGCACCCTCAGGATTCCCGGGGCTTGAAACCTATCTGCCCTTATTACTGAATGAAATTAATATCGGTAATATTACCTTACAAAAATTTACCGAACTCTCATCCGGAAATGTTGCAAAAATTTTCAACCTGAAAAACAGAGGTAAAATCGAAACCGGTTTCTTTGCTGACTTAACAATTGTTGACATGAATAAAAAATGGGCGATACAAGCAAAAAACTTTAAATCCAAGGCTAAATACTCTCCCTTTGAGGGAATGACAGGCAAAGGAAATGTGATAATGACATTTGTAAACGGAGAATTAAAATATAACTAATTATTATGAAAAAAGAATATTTTATATTAAGACTGCATGACATCGGAGCAATAAAGTTCGGAGAGTTTACTCTCAAAAGCGGACAAAAATCTCCTTTTTATTTTGATTTGCGGGATATGATTTCTCATCCGGAGTTGCTGAGCAAAATTGCTTATATGATTGTTGATGAGATAAAAGATTCGGATTTTGATTATATCTCCGGAGTTCCTTATACAGCTTTGCCTATAGCAACTCTTGTTGCCGATATTCTTGATAAACCGCTTTTGTTTATCAGAAAAGAAGAGAAGGCATACGGCACAAAAAATGATATTGTCGGCAAGTTTGAACCCGGAGGAAAATGTCTTATTATTGATGATTTAATAACAACCGGAGAAAGCCTTATTGAAACTGCCGAGAAATTTAAAAAAGCAGGACTTATCGTTGCTGACTTTTTTGTAATAATTGACAGAAGCAATAATATTAAAAAACATATCAGCAATATCGGCTACAATCTTCACTCTCTTATCGAACTGGATAAAATAACAGAGGTTTTGAAAGAAAATAACCGTATTACCGTTGATCAAAAAATCAGAATAAAAGAATTTACAAAAAAAATAAGTTACGAAAATAAACCGGGTAAAAGTATTGAAAACCACCTTACAAAACTTCTGAAGGCAAAAATACAATCTAAGAAATCTAATTTAATATTATCTCTTGACATTGATAATCAAAAAGAGTTTTTCATAATTCTTCAAAAAACGGCAAAACACATTGTTATGCTGAAAACACATATTGATATTATTAATGACTTTACGCCGGAATTTATTGTAAAATTGAAAGAATTTGCAATAAAGTATGATTTTATGATTTTTGAAGACCGAAAATTTGCAGATATAGGTAATACCGTTAAAAAACAATATTACGGCGGTATATTTAAAATCAAAAACTGGGCTCATTTCATAACAGTCCATACAACCCCGGGAGAAGGAATTTTACAAGGTCTTTTCGGAGAAACAAACAACAGAAGTTCTTTTCTTTTGGCAAAAATGTCTTCTGCAGGAAATTTAATGAACGAAACATATACCCGGAAAACTTTTGAAATCGGAGAAAAATATGCTGATGTCGTAAGCGGATATATTTGTCATGCAACAGAAAAAGAAAAACTTAAGTTGCTTAAAAATAAAATTCCGAAAGGGCAATTAATGCTGGTTCCGGGCGTAAAAACACATTCCGGAGCCGATGCCGTCGGTCAGCAATATATAACAATTAAAGATGCCGTAGAAGGCGGTGCAGACTGTATAATTGCAGGCAGAGGAATAACAGAAGCAGAAAATCCGGAAATTGCGGCAAAAATGTATAAAGAGCAAGCTTGGAAAATTTATTCCGCTCGAGAAACAGGTATTTAAATCGTAAACTTTTCAACAAAGCCATAAATGAAGAACCTTATTTCAATGCGTGATATCAGCAAAGAAGATATTCTGAAACTGATAGATTCGGCAAACAAAATCGAAACCGGAAAGGTAAAAGTTGATATGTCAGGGAAATTAGCCGCTTTACTTTTTTTCGAACCCTCAACCCGAACACACTTCTCTTTTGAAACTGCTGTTAAAAAACTCGGCGGTAATACTTTTTCAATGTCCGGAACAAGTTCAACATCCGTAAAAAAAGGAGAAACTCTGGCAGATACTTTAATGACAATAAGTATGTATGTTGATATTATAATTATTCGGCATATTATAGAAGGTGCCGCTCGTTTTGCTTCCGAAACGGTAAACATTCCGGTTATAAATGCCGGAGACGGCACAAACCAACATCCCACACAAGCAATGCTTGATTTATATTCAATACAAAAAACACAAGGCTCTTTAAACAATCTTACCGTAGGAATGGTAGGAGATTTACGCCTCGGCAGAACGGTGCACTCTTTAGCACAAGCATTGTCTGATTTTAATCCGACTTTTTATTTTGCATCGCCCCGCCATTTACAGATGCCTGCATATATTAAAGATGACTTAAAAGCAAAAAACATAAAATTCACAGAGCTGGAAGACATAAAAGATGTTATGCATACACTTGATATAATGTATGTTACAAGAATTCAAAAAGAGCGTTTTGCCGTTTTGGAAGATTATGAAAAAGTTAAAGACAGCTATATCATTACAAAAAAACTTCTTGAGGGTGTTAAAAAGAACTTTAAGGTGTTACATCCCCTGCCCCGCGTAAATGAAATTACAAAAGATGTTGACGATACCGAATATGCATATTATTTTCAGCAAGCACGAAACGGTGTTTTTATGCGTCAGGCAATAATAACAGAGTTGTTGAATTTAGAAAAACATTAATCCGTATTTTATAAAATGAAGAAAAAACAATTAAAAGTTGACCCCATTAAAACCGGAACCGTAATAGACCATATAACTGCCGGAAAAGCTCTTCAGGTTGCCGAAATATTAAATATTTCAAATTCCGAAAGTGAAATTATGGTCGGGATAAACCTTTACAGCAAAAAGATGGGAAAAAAAGACATCATAAAAATAGAAGACCGAGAATTATCCGAAGAAGAAGCCGGCAGCATTGCTCTTATTTCTCCGACGGCAACTCTCATCATAATTGAAAACTATAAAGTTGTGAGAAAGTTTTTTATTGATGTTCCCGAAAAAATAAAACATCATATTATTTGCCCTAACCCAAACTGTATTACAAATATTGAGTCCGTCCCTACCCTTTTTTTTCTTGCCGGAAAAAATCCGGTAGAAGTGCGTTGCTCATATTGTGAAAAAAAATATTTTATTGATGACGTAAAATTCTCCTTTTAATACAACCGACAATTTTTTGATAAAACTTTTCCTGCACCCTGAAACTAAAGAACAAACCATTTTCTTTGAGCTCGTAAAACCTGCTCTATAACATCTCTTATACACCCTTTCCCACCTTCTTTATCGGAAATATAATGTGCTATTCCCTGTATTTCTTCAACGGCATCTGCCGGACAAGTTGCCAAACCCGATATTTTCATCACCTCGTAGTCAGGAATATCATCACCCATATATAAAATTTGCTCCGATTTCAGGTTGTATTTCATATAAAAATCTTCATAATCGTCAAGCTTATTTTGCGAATTAAGATAAATGTCCGTTACTCCCAACCCTCTGAACCTTTGCTTTACGGATTCTGAGTTTCCTCCGGTTATAATTGCAACAATAAAGCCTTTGTCAACTGCCGTTTTTACGGCAAAACCGTCTTTCACATTCATGTGCCTGGTTAGCTCGCCGTCGGTATGCAAAACCATATCCTGCGAAAAAACACCGTCAACATCAAAAACAAATGCTTTTATGTCCTTTAATCGCTCTTTAAAATTGTCCATATTTTTATATTATGCCTAATTCCTGAAATTAATATACTGTTTGTCTTCGAAAATTTATTTAAACTTTATTTTGTGTGATTTTTCCCGGATTTTAAAATGTTTTCGCTGACAAAATTATAAATTTTATACAAATCGGGCTTGTCTTTTAACATTTCGAGGTGTAAGTTAAGAACGGTTTTGTCATTTCTTGCAGCAGGACCGGTTTGTATTTTTGAGGGTTTTTCTTTTTGTATTTTACTGAATGTTTCTTCGATAAGCGGATAAAGAATGTTAAAATCAATATCTTTTTCGGAGAGTATTTCTTCGGCAAAAGTCAGTATCCGATTTGTGAAATTATTGGCAAATACTGCCGCAAGATGAATATATTTTCGTTGCTCCGAATTAATGTTGTAAACATTTTCGCTGATTTCGAGAGCAAATTTGCGTAGTTTGTTATAATTAAAACCGGAACTTGCTTCGATGCAAATCGGAATATTTTTAAAATCAAGAATTTTATTTTTTGAAAATGTTTGCAAAGGATAAAAAACTCCGTAATTTCCGGAAATGTTTTTTAAAACTTCAATATCAATGCTTCCGGCTGTATGCACAATAAGATTATTTTCTGCTTTTTCTTTTAATAAAGTGTTTTCTGCTAAGTCGAAAACAACATCATCATTTACCGAAAGAATATACAAGTCTGCGTTTTGCGGTATTTCTTTTATTTTAAAAGAGTACGAAGCGTTGAGTTTTTCGGCAAGATTTTTTGTTGATTTTTCAGTTTTTCCGTGTATGTGTATTTTTGCGTCAGTTTTATTTTTAAATGCAAACGCAAGATTTGTCGCCACATTTCCGGCACCTATAATAACAATCAGATTTTCGGCCATAATAATAATTTTGATAAAACAAAGATATTCTTTTTTAAAGAAAAAAACCGCACCGCAAAAATACGGTACGGTTTAATATTTATAGGTATATTATATTCTAATTTTCTGCTTTAAACTTTTTAAATGCTTCATTGAGTTTCGGAACAACCTCAAATGCATCTCCGATGATGCCGTAGTCAGCAGCTTCGAAAAACGGTGCTTCCGGGTCGGTATTTATTACAACCATTACTTTTGAGCCGTTTACCCCGGCAAGGTGCTGAATAGCTCCCGAAATTCCGATTGCAATATACAAATTCGGCGCAACTACTTTTCCTGTTTGTCCTACGTGCTCTTCGTGCGGTCTCCAATCCAAATCGGAAACCGGTCTCGAACAACTTGTTCCGGCTCCGAGAATCTCTGCCATTTCTTCAATCATTCCCCAATTTTCGGGACCTTTTAAGCCTCGTCCTCCGGAAACAAGAATTTCTGCATCCGTTACCGACATTTTTCCGCTGCTTTTCACAGTTTCAATCGGTTTAACGGCATAAGCCCCTTCCGGAATTTCTGCCGTAAATTCTTCTGTGGAAATATCAACGGGATTTTCTTCAACTTTGTATGAGTTTTGGTTTAACGTTATTATTTTGGTTTCGGATTTTATAACTACATCTGCAAAAGCCTTTCCGGAAAAAACTCTTTTTTTAACGGTAAAAGGAGAAACAGAAGACGGTAAAGCCGTAACTCCGGCAGCCAACCCGGCATTAAGTTTAACGGACAGTCTCGGAGCAATTGCTCTTCCGTAAGGATTATTTCCGAATATTATCAAATCGGCATTAATTTTTTTTGCAACCTGTTCTATTGCATAAGCATAGGCTTGTGCTGAAAAATCATTTAACTCTTCGTTTGTAATGGTTATAATTTTTTCGGCTCCGTATTTCCCGAGTTCTTTCAGGGTTTCTGTATCAAGTTTTCCTGTTGTAACTGCCGTAACTTCGGTTCCGAGTTCTTTTGCAACAGCAGCTCCGTAAGTTACCAGTTCAAAAACAGATTTTTTAAATTTGCCGTCGTAATTTTGTGTATATATTAATATTGCCATGATTTTTTATTTTAAATTTTGAACGTTTTATTAAATTACTTTTGCTTCTTCGTGAAGAAGCCTTACCAACTCTTCAACATTGTCCGGATCAATCATCTTGCATGCCGGTTTGGGCTCAGGTAAGTGATATTTTATAATTTCTGTAACCGCATCTTGATCAACGGGTTCAACAACTTGCAACGGTTTTTTGCGAGCAGTCATAATTCCTCTCATATTCGGAATACGCGGTTCAGGTTCGGGGCAAAAGCCTTTTCCTGCACTTACGACAAACGGAAAAGATGCTTCCAGTTTCAATGTTCCGCCCTCAATTTCCTGCTCAAGAAGAATCTTGTCTCCCTCAATATCAAATTTAGACGCTCCTGAAACAGAGGGCAGGTTTAAAAATTCGGCTATCATACCTTCTAATTGTCCGCCGTTGTAATCAATTGATTCTTTCCCTGTAATGATAATATCATAGTCTCCGTTTTTAAAAACTTCGGCAATTTGCTTTGCAATAAACAGATTGTCTGATGCTTCGGCATTTACTCTTACAGCATCGTCTGCACCCATTGCTAATGCTTTTCTGATTGTGGGTTCGGTTTCTTGCGTTCCTACCGTAACGGTTGTTATATGCATATCGGTTCCTGCATCTCTCAGGTCTAACAACCTTGTTAACGCTAATTCTTCATACGGTCCGATAATGTATTTAATATCGGCAGTATCAAATTTTGTGTCATTATCGGTAAATTTAATTTTCGACGTTGTGTCGGGAACGTGTCCTATACAAATGAGAGCTTTCATATTATTTGTTTTTTATTTAATTAATTATATTTTTACTGCTTGTAAATTTGTTATGCAAACATAATAAAATTTTGTCAAAATTTAAAATTTTAATTTCTTTACAAATATGAACAAAGAAATGTAATTTCTGATTATAAAGTTTTTTGTTTTTTAATTTTGTGATAACTAAAGAATATTTTAACATAATTATTACTATTTTCCTTTTATTTTATAAAATATTGAATAAAAATTAGTAATTTTGTGTTCTATAACATTTTTCTGAAAAATGACTGAAAAAATAACTTGTAAAAATTGCACTGAGTCTAAAGATTCTGTTTTTAACTTGCTTAAAGATGAAGAAAAAAAACTTTTTGACGAAAACAGGCAGTGCACGTCTTATAAAAAAGGAGAAATAATTTTTAAAGAAGGAGACTTGCCGGTAGGTATGATTTGTTTGTGCGAAGGGAAAGTAAAGCTTTTTAAAGAGGGTGTCGGGGGCAGAGATCAAATTATCAGAATGGAAAAGCCCGGAGACTTTGTAGGTTTCAGAGCATTGTTTGCCGGTGAACGCTATAATGCAACAGCTTCGGCTATAGAGGACTCTGTTATTTGCTACCTTGAAAAAGACATTTTGGAAAAGGTGATAAAATCAAACGGCAATTTTGCTTTAAGAGTTATTCAAATACTGGCAAAAGAATTAGGCTTTTCTAACGAAAGGACAGTCTCTTTAACTCAAAAACATATCAGAGGACGCCTCGCGGAATCTTTACTCGTTTTAATTAATACTTTCGGTTTTGAAGATGACGGTAAAACAATAAAAGTTTATTTATCAAGAGAAGATATTGCCGGCTTATCTAATATGACAACGTCCAACGCTATAAGAACTCTCTCTACATTTGCACAGGAAAAAGTTATATCTTTATACGGCAGAAGTATTACCGTAGAAAACTTGGAAATGTTAAAAAGAATAAGCAGATTGGGATAAAATATCCGCAACCTTTTCCGGTTTTTTAATTCTTACGGGTAAAAGTTTTTGAAATGTTTTTGAATGCCGTTAAATTTTTTCGTGCAAATTATATCTTTTTTTATACAGGAATATTATTAGTTTTTGTTGTCGTTTTTCCTCATTCGAGATTTTTATTGAGTATGTCGGAATTTGGACTTTTTGCTTTTTGGTTAGCGGAAGGTAATTTCAAAAAAAAAATAAAAATTCTTAAAGCACACCCGGAAGTTTTGCTGTTTGCTTCAATTTTTTTTCTGCATATTGCAGGACTGCTTAACACACAAAATTTCAGTTATGCCCTAAATGATTTAAAAATTAAGTTGCCTGTTTTTTTATTTCCGATTGTTATTGCTACTTCTCCGAAGCTTTCTTCAAAAAATATTAAGTTAATTTTATTAGTTTTTACATTATCTGTTGTTTTAAAAACTCTTTACGGTCTTGCAGGTATTTACGGTCTTACGGGTGAACATATAACAGATTATCAGAAACTTGCAGGGAAATTTTCTCATATCAGATATGCTTTGCTGCTTAATATTGCCGCATTTTCGATGCTTTATTACTCTGTTTTAAGTCCGGAAAGAGAGAAACCGATATATAAGATATTTTATTTTTCTGCTTTTGTTTGGCTTAGTATTTTTATACTTATACTTCATTCCGTTACGGGCTGGGTAATATATCTTGCTTTGCTTTTTTATTCTTTTTTCAGTTTTATGCTGAAACAGAAATATAAAAATTTGAAAGTTATTTTTATTTCCCTTTTTTTATTGTTGTTTTTTTATATTTCGTATTTTCTGTATTATTCGGCAAACAAGTTTTATAAAAGCGATAAAATTATTCCGGAAAATACAGAGAAACTTACCGAAGAGGGCAACAAATATGTTAATGATTTTTCCTCAAAAGAAAGGGAAAACGGACATTTTGTGTATATCTATATTTGTGAAAAAGAGCTTAAGGATGAGTGGAACAAGCGAAGCAATTTTGATTATGACGGAAGGGACAGAAAAAACCAATTAATAAAATTTACCCTTATACGATATCTTACATCCAAAAACTTACGCAAAGACAGAGGCGGGGTCAGGAAACTGTCAGAACAGGATATAAAAAATATAGAGTCGGGAATGACAAATTATATTTTTGAAAAAAAATATTCTGTATATTCCAAAATTTATGAGCTTTTATGGCAATACGAAAAGTATTCGTCCGGAGGAAACCCTGAAAACCAGTCTCTGTCTCAGAGATTTGAGTTTCTGAAAGCAGGAAAGGAAATTATAAAGAGAAATTTTTGGTTCGGAACAGGAACCGGAGACGTTAAAGACGAATTTCAGAACCAGTATAAAATTTCAAAGTCCGTACTTTCGGAAAGGCACAGATTAAGGGCTCATAATCAATATATTACCTTTTTTATAACTTTTGGTTTTTTTGGGTTTTTGTGGTTTTTGGCAGCTTACGTTTATCCGATTATTAAAACAAAAAAATACAACAATTTTCTTTTTATGATCAGCTTTATAACAGTAAGTCTGTCGATGTTTAACGAAGATACTTTAGAAACCCAGATGGGTGCAACGCTTTTCGCTTTTTTCTTATCTCTTTTTCTGTTCGGAAATAATGATATGAAAAAATAGATATTTTCTTTTACTTTTCAGTCTTAATCCTATAGTAATGAATAAAATAAATGTTTGCTTATCCCCTGCTCTTTTTCATTTTTATGCAGAAAACAACACAACGGTTGTTATGGTTGATGCTATACGTGCAAGTGCTTCAATATGCACGGCTTTTATGAACGGTGTTCAATTTATAATTCCCGTTGCCGGAATAGCGGAAGCTTTGTCTTATAAATCTAAAGGGTATAAAACAGCCGGAGAACGCAACGGAAAAAAACTCGAAGGTTTTGATTTCGGTAATTCTCCCTTTAACTTTACCGAAGAGAGCATTAAAAACCAAAAATTGGCATTTACGACCACCAACGGAACACAAGTCGTTAATTTGGTAAAAAAGTCAAACTTATCCGAAATTGAGTTACTTATAGGATCTTTTATAAATATATCTTCTCTGGCAAATTATTTAACTAATCAAAATAAAAATATTTTAATTCTTTGTTCCGGCTGGAAAAATACCGTAAACATTGAAGATACTTTATTTGCCGGCAGGTTGGCTTATTTGTTATTACAAAAAAAAGAGTTTGAGACCTCCGAAGCTGCAAATTTGGTGCTGACCGTTTACAAAAATTCCGGAAATTCTTTTTACGATTTTGTAATAGGAAATTCTCCGAGATTAAAAGAAAAATCTGCTTTTTTGGAAGATGACTTCAAGTATTGTCTTACAGAAAATTTAACAGACAAAATTCCCTGTTTACAAAACGACAAACTTGTTTTATTAAACTTTTAAAAATCTTTTTTTCGTCTTTGTTTTTTTTCAGAATGTTGTTTTTTATTTTTCAATCTTTTTAAAATTGATTTTATACTCGGTCGTGTTTTTTTACGTTCTTTCGGTTTTTTTAATGCATTTTCAATTAACTCATAGAATTTCTCAATACAAATTTTTTTATTTTTTATCTGACTGCGTTCTTTCTGTGTAACAATACGCAAAATACCTTCAGAATTTATTTTATTTCCTGCTTTTTTTACAAGCAATTCTTTTTCATCTTCCGATAAAAGTTCAGAATCAAAAACATCAAAACGTAACTCAACTTTTGATTCTGTTTTATTTACATGTTGCCCCCCTTTACCGCTGCTGCGAGAAGTTATGAATTTAAATTCTTTTTCAAATGCCCTGCTTCTTATGTTCATTCTTAAATATAGTTACAATTAAGTAACTGACAAAAAAATATTTGATTGCTTTATAAACAGTTTCAACAACTCTTTGTAAGTACACTGGCTAAAGAGAGTCTGCCAATGTACTTACAAAGCAGGAATACATTTTTAAAGAAAATTAAAAACTATATTTTATTTTAAACATCAACATATTATAATCAACAAAATTTGCAAATAAATTATCTCCTTTACCATCAAAAACAGCTGCCGAAAGTGTTATTTCTGCGTCATCTGTTGCCATATACGCAACTTCAGGCACATAAACTACTGCATAATTATTTGAAATATTATCCCAATCAGATATAATATATCCGCCATTAATTGGAGATAATCGCAATTTGTCATCAAAAAATTTCATATCGTAGCGCAGAAAGAAATAATCATTTAAATTATCACTGCCTCTTTCGTTAATAAAGCCGTGCATATATTGAAAATTTAAATAACTTCCGTTAGCAAAATTATAATCTGCACCGAGAATAAATTTTACATAAGTCTCTTTTTTCAATACTAATGTATCCGTTATTGAAGGAACACCCGGAGGTAAAGGTATTGCCGATAAATCGTTTGTCATTACCACTTCGTTTTCGGGTAAAAAAGCAGCAGCCTCAGCCCAAACACCAAGTCCGCCAATGCTTCCTGCCATATCGGCACCAAAAATATGAGTTCTGAAAAATGACAAGTCGGAATGAACTGAAACACCTCCCTGCAAATCTACCGGTATAATAGTGTTGTAGGTGCTAACAGGCATACCATCTCTGCCCCAAACATAACTTAAGGAAAAATCGAAACCTGCAGCAAAACCTTTAAATTTTATACCGGCAGTTGAACTTTCTCCGAGATTATATTTCGGCATATTAACTTGATTGTCAAAATCTTTTAATGTTAAGCCGGGCGGCATTTCCATTTCGGAGGATAATACTGTTCCAAATATCCCTACAGGCATATTTGCCGGTTGAAAAAACGGAATATAAACAGCCTGCAAAGAAAAATCTGTACCAAAATAATAGTCAAAACTTATTGCGTCCGAACCTCTATGACGGCCAAAGTCAAGTACGTCTTCAAAATCATAAGGGTTTAAATTATCGGTAAGATTTAGCTTATCGGCTGTTCCCCAAACAATACGTTGACGACCGATTTTAACATCTAAGTTTTTGGTCAAAAAGCCAAATAGTTGCACATAAGCTTCTCTTATTTCCATATTATAGGGGTCAATTATACCTTTATTATAAAGGTCTGCAGATGAGTTAACTTGAGGCAAACCGATGTTTCTTATCCAAACTTCGCTGTAAAATTTAGAATTATCGTTTATTCTTTTTTCTAATTTTAAAGTTAAACGATTTTCATTCCATGCCCAGTCGTTAGGAGACTCTAATAAAAATCGCTGATCGGTAAGCAGCTCTCCCGATAATTTTAATTTACTTTCTTCTTGTGCATAGACATTTTTTGCACTAAAAAGAAAGAAAATTAATGCTATTGTAATATAATTTATCTTTTTCATTACTTTAAATTTTTGGTAATTTATTTTTTATTGATTTTGATAT